>JBEDMU010000090.1:0-13639 GCA_041170945.1 Pseudomonadota bacterium | reverse complement strand
ACCACCGACACAGCCCCCTCTTTTTGCATGAGGTGTTGCAGGCAAGCCCACAACACCGCGTGCTTGAGCACATCGGCGTGATTGCCGGCGTGAAAGGCGTGCTGGTAAGAAAACATAGGGGCCTTGTTTACAGACCCAAACGTTCACACAGGGTGAGCGTGGGGTCGGCTTGGTTCATGGTGTAAATGTGCAAGCCAGGGGCGCCGGCTTGTATGAGCTGTTGACAAAGGTTGACCGTGACGTCCATGCCAAAGGCCTTGATCGAAGCGGTGTCGTCACCCATGCCTTGCAAGCGCAAGCGCACCCATCGGGGAATTTCAGCGCCGCACATATCGGAAAAGCGCATGAGCTGGGAGCTGTTGGTGATGGGCATGATGCCTGGCACGATGGGAATGTGACAGCCCATGGCGCGCACTTCTTGCACAAAACGCACATAGGCGTCGGCGTTGTAAAAATACTGGGTGATCGCCGAATCTGCTCCGGCTTGGGCCTTGGTGACAAAGGCTTCTAGATCGGCGCGTGCACTGCGTGCTTGAGGATGCACCTCGGGATAAGCCGCCACTTCAATGTGAAAAGCGTCACCAAAAGTAGCCCGAACATAAGCCACCAAGTCGCTGGCGTATTGAAATTCACCACCTGCGCCAAAGCCACTGGGCAAATCGCCGCGCAAAGCCACCAGACGTTTGACGCCCATGGCTTGCAAGGTTTGCAGTTTTTCGTTCACAGAGGCGCGAGTGGCCCCTATGCACGAGAAATGCGATGCAGCGTCGACGCCTTCTTTCAAAATCTCGGCAACAGTGGCAAAGGTACCCTCTTGGGTAGAGCCACCAGCGCCGTAAGTCACTGAGCAAAACTGCGGTTGGTGAGCATACAAACGCTGGCGAACATCGCGCAACTTGACTGCCCCTTCAGGGGTTTTGGGCGGGAAAAATTCAAAACTCAGAGGCAAGCTCATGTGGGCTCTCGATCAATAGCGGTAAGTGTCGGGCTTGTAAGGGCCTTGTGCCTCAACGCCAATGTATGCGGCTTGTTCAGCAGACAACTGGGTGAGTTGAGCGCCCAGTTTAGACAACTGCAATCGCGCGACTTTTTCGTCGAGGTGCTTGGGCAACACGTAAACCTGACCCACTTCGTAATCGTTGGGACGCGTGAACAGCTCGATTTGCGCCAGGGTTTGATTGGCAAAAGACGAGCTCATGACGTAGCTGGGGTGGCCTGTGGCGCAACCCAAATTCACCAAACGACCCTTGGCCAACAGAATGATGCGATGGCCATCGGGGAAGATCACGTGATCGACTTGGGGTTTGATTTCATCCCACTCGCAATGAGCCAAACCAGCGACATCGATTTCGTTGTCGAAGTGGCCAATGTTGCAGACGATGGCTTGGTCTTTCATGCGTTGCATGTGCGCAGCGGTAATGACGTCTTTGTTGCCGGTGGCTGTGACAAAAATATCGGCCTTGTCACACGCTTCGTCCATGGTGACCACGCGGTAACCTTCCATGGCCGCTTGCAAGGCGCAAATGGGGTCGATTTCGGTGACCCACACCTGAGCCGACAACGAACGCAACGCCTGCGCACTGCCCTTGCCCACATCGCCATAGCCGCACACCACGGCCACTTTGCCAGCAATCATCACATCGGTGGCACGCTTGATGCCGTCGAGCAGCGATTCACGGCAACCGTACAGGTTGTCAAATTTGCTTTTGGTCACCGAATCGTTGACGTTGATGGCGCGCAATTTGAGGGTGCCCTTTTGCGACATTTCTTTCAGACGATGCACACCGGTGGTGGTTTCTTCGGTCACGCCCATGATGTGCTTGAGACGACGGCTGTACCAAGTGGCGTCTTTGGCCAGCTTGGCACGAATGGCCGCAAACAACACAGTCTCTTCTTCGCTGGTGGGGTTGTTGAGCACCGAGGAATCGGTTTCGGCGCGGGCTCCCAAATGCATGAGCAGCGTGGCGTCGCCGCCATCGTCGAGGATCATGTTGGGGCCTTCTTCAGGTGAACCCGCAGCGCCACCAAATTCGAAAATTTGATGGGTGTATTCCCAATAGTCCACCAGCGTTTCGCCTTTGTATGCAAACACGGGCGTGCCCACTGCGGCCAAGGCGGCAGCAGCGTGGTCTTGGGTTGAGAAAATGTTGCAAGAAGCCCAACGCACTTGAGCGCCCAAGGCTTGCAGGGTCTCGACCAACACAGCCGTTTGAATGGTCATGTGCAGGCTGCCTGCAATGCGAGCCCCCTTCAAAGGTTGAGCGGCTTTGAATTCTTGACGAATGGCCATGAGACCGGGCATTTCGGTCTCGGCAATTTTGATCTCTTTGCGGCCCCAATCGGCCAGGCTCATGTCGGCAACGACGTAGCCCAAAGAAGTGAGTTGTTGTTGAATGGCGGTCATGGTGTACTCCTGAGTTGGACGAACCCCACAACCTGGCTGGAACTCACCCGCCTTGTGTGGGGGTGAGCGCCGTTTGCTGTCCGAGCCTCGCCTGATGCTTCAGGCTGCAGCGCTCCTCGGATGGGCGAATTGTATCAGTCGCCGTACATTTTTTGCTTGAGCTCGCGGCGCTGCTGCGCTTCGAGTGACAAGCTGGCAGTTGGACGAGCCAACAAACGAGGCACTCCAATGGGTTCGCCAGTTTCGTCGCAATAGCCGTATTCACCTGCATCAATGCGCTCGATGGACTGCTCAATTTTCTTGAGCAGCTTGCGTTCGCGGTCGCGTGTGCGCAGCTCGAGCGCGTGCTCTTCTTCGATGGTGGCACGGTCGGCTGGATCGGGAACAATGACGGTGTCTTCACGCAAGTTTTCGGTGGTTTGACCCGCATTGGCCAAAATGCCCTGCTTGAGTTCAACCAACTTGCGGCGGAAATACGCCATTTGAACGTCGTTCATGTATTCGTTTTCAGACATCGCAATGATGTCTTCGTCAACCAATTGCTCAAGAGGCTTGGTTTTCCAGTGGTTGGCGCGTTTGGGATCTTTTTTCACAGTGGGAGTGATCGATTGCAAAACCGGTAAAGGCATGGTGGACTTGAACACCGCGGCTCCAGCAGGAGCGGGGGTGGAGGCCGTGGATTGTACGGGCTTTGCTTCGATTTTTTTGGACACCGGTGCAGGACTTGCTGCAGCGGGTGTGGTGGGTTTGGGTGCCACGACAGCCTTGGCTGGCGCGGCTTTCTTGGTCACGGGTTTAACAGGTGCCTTGGCTGGCGCAGCTTTGGCCGGTGTGGCCTTTTTGGCAACCGGCTTGGCGGCCTTCACAGGCGCCGCTTTTTTGGCCGCTGGTTTGGTTGTGGCCTTGCTGGTTGGCTTGGCCGCTGGTTTGGCTACCGATTTGGTGGCGGGTTTAGCTACCGCTTTGCTTGCAGGCTTGGACGCCTTGGCTGGTGCGGCTTTGACAGCTTTAACTGGTTTAGCGGGGGTGGATTTTTTGGCAACAGGCTTGGTGGCCTTCACAGGCACCGCTTTTTTGGCCGCTGGTTTGGCTGTGGCCTTGCTGGTTGGCTTGGTCGCTTTTTTCGCTACTGGCTTGCTGGCTTTGGCGGGTGCCGCTTTTTTGCTGGCGGTCTTTTTGCTCGCTGCGCTCATGTCTCCACTCCCTTGAATGCTCTTGGTGTTGCTGTCTTCAGGCTTCGAGGCACTGCCCCAAACCTTGCTCCAGAATGTCACGGGGTAAATCGATTCCAATGAAAACCATCCGACTTTCTCGCTGCTCATCTGAACCCCATTCTGGTCCAAGATCGCTTCCCATGAGTTGGTGCACGCCTTGGAATATGACTTTGCGTGAAGTGCCACTCATGTGCAGCACCCCCTTGTATCGAAGCATTTTGGGTCCATAAATTTGCACGATGGCACCCAAGAAGTCTTCGAGTTTGGCCGGATTGAAGGGCCGATTCGCTTTATACACAAAACTTTTGACATCATCGTCATGATGATGGTGATGTGCGTGTCCACAGCTTTCGCCCGGTGCGTGATCGTGGCCACATGAATGGCCATGACCATGCGCATGTTCGTGTGAGTGATCGTGGCCACAGCTTTCGCCATGCTGGTGCGCATGTTCGTCGGCCCCCAAAAAATCGGGATCGATTTCGAGCTTGGCGTTGAGGTTGAATCCGCGCAAATCGAGCACTTCCGACAAATCGACTTCGCCAAAATGCACGGTGCGCTGAGGCGCGCGGGGATTCATGTGTTTGAGACGGTGCTGCAAATCATGTAACGCTGAAGACGACACCAAGTCGGCCTTGCTGATGAAAATTTGATCTGCAAAACCCACCTGACGGCGGGCTTCTTGGCGTGAATCGAGCTGCTGGTGCGCATGCACAGCGTCAACCAGTGTCACCACAGCGTCGAGCAAGTATTGCTCGGCAATTTCGTCATCCATGAAAAAGGTTTGCGCCACCGGACCTGGGTCAGCAATGCCGGTGGTTTCAATGATGACGCGGTCGAAATGGAGTTCGCCTTTGCGACGTTTTTCGGCCAAATCAGACAATGTGGAGCGCAAGTCTTCGCGAATGGTGCAACACACGCAACCGTTGCTCATTTGCACAATGGTTTCGTTCGCTTCTTGCACCAAAATGTCGTTGTCGATGTTTTCTTCGCCGAACTCGTTTTCAATCACGGCGATGCGCTGCCCATGGGCTTCGTGCAGCACGCGCTGCAGCAGGGTGGTTTTGCCCGACCCCAGAAATCCGGTGACGATGGTGGCAGGTATCAAGGCCATAAATGTTCGCAAAAACGATCAATATAACCCGGATTTGCCTACCCCTGCCTGACAGGATGGCCAACTTTGGCACAAAGGCCGCCTGACTGTGACAACGTCGTCAGGCCAGTGATCGGCGCAGCACCAAGCCTTTGAGGTATTCCCCCTCGGGAAACGCAGTGGTCATGGGGTGATCAGGCGCCCCGCCTACTCGCTCGAGAATGTAAGCGTCCACTCCGGCGTCATTGGCCGCCGACGCGACAATTTGGTGGAAAAGTTCAACCCCAATGCCCCCCGAACAGGAATAGGTGTAAAGCATGCCCCCGGGGGCCAACAGCTTGAAGCCCAATCGGTTGATGTCTTTGTAAGCACGAGCAGCCCGTTGTGCATGAGCAGCCGTGGGTGCAAATTTGGGTGGATCCAACACAATGGCGTCGAACTGGCGCCCTTCTTTTAAAAACTGGCGCAAGGTGGCGTTCACATCGGCATCGAGCCATTGCATGGCGTTTGCAGGCAAGCCATTGAGTTCTGCATTGCGCGCAGCACGCTGCAACGCCGGACCTGACGAATCCACCGACACCATGGTGGTGTGTTCGCTGAGCTTGCCCGCCGCTTGCAGAGCTTTCATCGCAGCCACCGAAAAACCTCCGGTGTAGCAGTAGCAATTGAGCATGCGGCCAAAATTCATGCGCACCGCATCGCGCGCAAAGCGGTGTCGGCTGTCGCGTTGATCCAAATAGAAACCGGTTTTGTGCCCTTCTTCGACATCCAAGCTGAGCTGCCAATCGTGCTCTTGCAAGATGCGTTCGGTTGAACCCGAGCCCACCAACCAGCCTTTGCGCGGCTCCAACCCTTCCAATTGACGCACCCCCGAGTCAGAGCGTTCGTACACCAGTTGTAAACCCGACAGCTCGCACAGCAAGCGCGTGATCAAGGGTTTGTGGGCCTCGCTGCCAGCACTCAAAAACTGCGCGACCAATGTGTCGCCGTAGCGATCCACAATCAAACCTGGCAGTCCATCGGATTCGCCATGCACCCAGCGCACACCGTTGCTCACGATGTCCAACCCCTGTCGCATGGCCCACGCGGCTTTCAAGCGTTGGGCAAAAAACGCTTCGTCGATGGCCGTGGCTTCGTCAAAGGTCCAAACCCGCGCACGAATTTTGGAGGTGGGTGAATACGCGGCCCATGCCAAAAATCGACCATCGTGTGCATGCACACGCACGGTCTCGCCAGGTTGGCCTTTGCCCTTGGCAATGGCCGAGTCGTAAATCCACGGGTGACGGCGCAACAACGAGCGCTCTTTGCCAGGCTTGAGGGTGATGGCAGACATTATTTTTCCTTGCGAGCTCTGGGGTGCGCCTGATCGTAAATGCGCGCCAAATGCTGAAAATCGAGACGGGTATAAACCTGGGTGGTACTGATATTGGCGTGTCCCAATAACTCTTGCACGCCACGCAGATCGGCGCTGGACTGTAGCACGTGGCTGGCAAACGAATGACGCAGCATGTGAGGGTGAACCGGCTGCGACAAGCCTGCGTGCAAGGCCCAGCGCTTCAAGCGCACGCGAACCTGTTGCGGGGTCAGCCGTTTGCCGCGTTGGCTGATCCAAAGCGCTGGCTCGTCTTCACGTGCCCAAGCACTGCGATGCTGCAACCACGTTTGCACGGCTTGCGCTGCATGGGCTCCCAACGGAACCACTCGCCTTTTGCTGCCCTTGCCTAATATATGAACGTCGCCCGCAGCATGGTCGATCCATCCTTTGGCGTCACGACTGGCCGTCACGTCCATTCCCAACAATTCACCCAATCGAATGCCACACCCGTAAAGCAACTCGACCATGGCGTGATCGCGAGCGGTGAGCCCTGGATGGGTGGCCGCGTCTCCTTGGAAACTGGCCAATTGCACCGCTTCATCCACCTGCAAAGCTTTGGGCAAAGGCTTGCCAGCTTTGGGCGGACGCACGTCTTGAATGGGATTGGCACTGACACAACCCCGTTGCCCCAACCATTTGTAAAACCCGCGCCAACCCGACAAAATGAGCGAGATCCCTCGAGCGCTGCGGCCTTGCGCATGCATTTGTGCCACCCAACGTCGAACGTGGGCGGGCTGCACCGCATCTAAGCTGATGGACAACGCATCGGCGTTGGCGCGCAGCTTGATCAAATCAAGGCGATAGAGTTCGTGGGTGCGTGGCGACAATCGCTTTTCAAACGCCACATGGTCCAAATACTCTTGAACCCAGGCGTCTTGCACGCCCGGTGATGTCATGGCAATAAGCGTTGCAACGCAGCAGTGGTCAACCCACTCACGCGCTGCAAAAACAGGGTGCCCATGTCGGGACCAAAACGGCGTTCATCGTCGCTGGCCAACACCAAAGCGCCAAACACACCAGTGTCTTGACCAATCGGCAAAATGGCCATCGACTTGACCGACTCAGGATCGGTTAACCACTGCTTGAATACGTGATCGAGCGGTACACCACAAGCAGGGGCCACCATGCCTTGCGCCACTTCGCGCTCGGCATCGCTGGCTTGCGGCCAACGGCCAGGTGCATTCCATTGCGAATCGATGCCCCACAATCGCATGGCGACTTGAGGAATGGAAAACGTTTCCATCAGTCCTTGGGTGATGGCGTCGGGCAAGGTGTCGGGCGCCTGCAACGTGAGCAATTGGCAGGTCCACTCATGCAATTTTTCGGTGATCTCGACGTTGGTTTGACCGTAGCGAATCATGCCCGCTGCTTTGAGCTCCAGGTCACGAATGCGCGCACGCATGATTTCGGCTTGGCGCTCTTGCAAACTGATGGCGCGATGGCTGTGAGGACTGGTGAGTTGAACCGACGCCAACACCTCGGCATGGCGCTCAAAAAATTCGGGCGTATGGATCAGGTAATTGGCGATTTCTGTTTCGGTGATCGCGGGTTCGGTTTGGGACTGCATACCTGTCTCCTTATAGGTTCTGAACGTGCAGCACGTTGTGCGCAGTAGGTTCATCGGGTACTTCTACTTCACCGCGAAACACCGTGACTGCCGGGCCATTCATGTACACAGGGTCTTGCAACTGACCCGTCCATTCAATGCGCAAAGTGCCTCCTCGTGTGAGCACCTCGACGCTGGGATTGAGCAATCCCCAACGAATGCCGCACACCACGGCAGCACAAGCTCCGGTGCCGCAGGCCAAGGTTTCGCCTGCCCCCCGTTCGTACACACGCAGGTGAATGCGGTCTCGCGTGACCACTTGCATGAAACCCGCATTCACATGCGCCGGAAAGCGCGGATGCGACTCGACCCAGGGGCCCAGTTGCGACACCGCAAATTCCGACACGTCATCCACACATTGCACGGCATGGGGATTGCCCATTGAAACCACCCCCACTGCGGCGCAGTGCTGCGGGGGGGTTCCATCGAGCGTCCACGCCTCCCATGCGCCCATGGCTTGGGCGCTTAAACCCTGCGAGTTGAACGGCAAACTCGCTAGATTGAATTGGGGAGGTCCCATGTTGACACGGACTTGGTGGTCTGCTATTTCTTCCAACACGATGAGACCTTTTTTGACCTCAACGCGCAGGGATGATTGAGCCGACAACCCTTGTTCGCGCACAAACCGCACAAAGCATCTGGCCCCATTGCCACAGTGCTCCACTTCGTTGCCATCGGCGTTATGAATGACATACGCAAAGTCTGCATCTGGGCTTTTGGCTTGACGAACCGACAAAATTTGATCAGCTCCCACCCCCATGTGACGGTCCGCCAACCAACGGTACTGGGAGGGCGTCAGCCCGTACAGTTGGCGGGTTTCATCTAGCACGACAAAGTCGTTGCCAGCACCGTGCATTTTGGTGAATGAGAGCTTCATGGCTTCGTTCGGTTATTCAATCGATTGGGGCCTGGGCATCAATCGGCTTGACGACGCAAAAAAGCCGGAATGTCGATGTCATCCATTCCGCCCGAGGCCAACGCGTTGACCCGCTCAGTGGCTTGGGTGCGGTTGTTGAACCACACCCGAGGGGCATTGGCTGGCAAATCACCATAAGGTGCTGCGCTGGCGGCACCAGTAGCTGCGGGGCTGACACTGGCGCTGGCTGTGCCCATGCCTGCCGCTACGGGCATACCAGGAGCAAAAGGCATGGCGTCGTCGGTACCGGTGCGCAACACGCGAATAGGAGGCATGGCGGTTTTGGCGCCTTGGCGATTCAAGCCCGTGGCTACCACCGTGATGCGCAACGCATCGCCTAGGTTGTCATCGTAGGCCGTGCCGTAAATCACATGAGCATCGGGTGAAGCATAGGCGCGAATGGTTTCCATGGCCACGCTCGACTCCTTGAGCTTGAGGCTGCCTTTGGAAGAGCTGATCAACACCAACACACCGCGTGCGCCCGAGAGGTTGATGCCGTCTAGCAAAGGACAAGCCACGGCTTGTTCGGCCGCAATGCGGGCGCGGTCGGGGCCACTGGCCATGGCGGTTCCCATCATGGCTTTGCCAGGTTCACCCATCACGGTGCGAACGTCTTCAAAGTCAACGTTCACGTTGCCGGGGACGTTGATGATTTCGGCAATGCCACCGACAGCGTTGCGCAACACATTGTTGGCATGAGAAAACGCCTCGTCTTGGGTGATGTCTTCGCCATACACCTCAAGCAATTTGTCGTTGAGCACCACAATCAGTGAATCGACATTGGCTTCGAGTTCGCGCAAGCCTTCGTCCGCATTGGACATGCGCTTAGAGCCCTCAAACTCGAAAGGTTTGGTCACCACACCCACCGTCAACACACCCAGTTCTTTGGCGATGCGAGCAATCACAGGCGCAGCACCAGTACCGGTACCGCCACCCATGCCAGCGGTGATGAACAGCATGTGTGCACCGGCAATCGATTGGCGAATTTCATCTTCGGCCATTTGAGCGGCCTCACGACCTTTTTCGGGTTTGCTTCCTGCGCCCAGACCGGTGGTACCCAGTTGAATTTGCCCTTCAGCGCGGCTGTGCAACAGCGCTTGCGCATCGGTGTTGGCGCAGATAAATTCCACGCCCCTGACTTGAGACTCGATCATGTGTTGAACCGCGTTGCCACCGCCGCCCCCCACGCCGATCACCTTGATACAGGTTCCTTGGTTAAACCCTTCTGTTTCGATCATTTCAATTGCCATTTGCGCCTCCGTTCACGAAAAAAATCAAAAAATTTAAAAACATTCCAGTCTTCACGGTCGTGTCAAAACACGCCCGTGAACCAATCTTTCAGTCGGCCTACAGCCGATTGCATGCCGCTTGCTTTGCTGGCCACTTTTTGACCACGCATGCGAGCCAAACGAGCTTCTTGCAACAAACCCGCCACGGTTGCGGCGCGGGGTTGAGCCAACATGTCTGACAAGGGTCCGCCCATCATGGGAGAGGCCCGTCGAACCGGTTTCAAGAAAATGTCTTCGCCCAGCTCGACCATGCCTTGCATGACCGCGCTGCCACCGGTCAGCACAATGCCCGACGACAACACTTCCTCGTAGCCCGAGTCACGAATCACCTGTTGCACCAAAGCAAAAATTTCTTCAACTCGGGGCTCAATGACGCCCGCCAATGCTTGGCGGCTGAGCATGCGCGGCGCACGGTCACCCAATCCAGGCACTTCAACCTGTGCTTCAGGGTCGGCCAGCAGCTGCTTGGCACATCCGGCCAAACGCTTGATTTCTTCTGCGTCTTGGGTGGGGGTGCGCAAAGCCATGGCAATGTCACTGGTGATCAGGTCGCCAGCAATGGGAACCACCGCGGTTTGTCGAATGGCGCCACCGGCATATACCGCCACATCGGTGGTACCCGCTCCAATGTCTACCAAGGCCACTCCCAATTCTTTTTCGTCGTCGGTCAGCACAGATGCACTCGAAGCCAATGGGTTCAACAACAGTTGATCGACTTCAAGACCGCATCGACGCACGCACTTGACCAAGTTTTCAGCGGCGCTTTGGGCGCCAGTGACGATATGCACCTTGCCTTCTAAACGCAGCCCACTCATGCCGATGGGCTCGCGCACGTCTTGTCCATCGATGATGAATTCTTGGGGTTCGACCAGCAACAATCGCTGATCGTTTGAAATATTGATGGCCTTGGCGGTCTCAATCACGCGGGCCACATCGGCAGCGGTCACGTCGTGGTCTTTGATAGCCACCATGCCACTGCTGTTGATGCCCCGAATGTGGCTTCCGGTGATGCCCGTGAACACCCGCGTGATGCGGCAGTCGGCCATGAACTCTGCTTCTTTGAGTGCCGCCTGAATGCTTTGCACCGTGGCGTCAATGTTGACCACGACGCCGCGCTTGAGGCCATTGCTGTCACTCACACCCAATCCAGCCAAGCGCAGCTCACCGTCGGGCAGTACTTCGGCAACGGCCACCATGACCTTGGAAGTTCCGACATCCAAACCAACCACGAGATCTTTGTATTCTTTGGCCATGTTCAGTCTTTGTTGATGCTTAAGGTTTAGGAGAAGTTGATTGACCGGTGGTCACCACGCCTTTGAGTTGCACGGCAAAACCATCGGGATAACGCAAATCCATAGACGCCAAGTCAACGCCGTAGCGTGACGTGACAGCTGGCAAGTTGTCGAGCGCTTTGCGCAGCACAGGCATCCAGTCGTCTGCCGACCCCTGCCCCAACTCAATGCGCACGGGGCCAGTGAGTTCGACAGACCAATCGCCGCGCTCGCTGACTGACAGTGCACGCACTTCGCGGTGCAAAGGGGTAAACACGGTTTGCAGTCGCTGCCAAACTTGGTGTACTTCAGTTGATCGGTTCTGTGGGCCTCGCAGCAGCGGCCATTCCATGCCTTGTTGATGGGGCACTTGTGCTGAGAAGACTTCACCGTAGGAGTTGATCAATTCTTCCCCCCCTACTGCACCCCACCATGCAACCGGTTGATGCTCTTCAATCACCACACGCAGTCGACCCGGGAAATCGCGATGCACTTGCGCCGTTCGCACCCAGCTCAGGGTTTGCACGCGTTGGGCGATTTCGCCCAAATCGACGCTCACAAAGCTGCCGTTGGCGCCCATCACAGCCAAATCGCGTACCGCGCGACCGCTTTGATGCTTCATGTCGCCCTGTACCACCACCGAACGCACAGGCAAGCTCGGATGGTTCCAAGCCCATGCCACCACCGTTCCCACCGCCATGAACACGAACGTCACAAACAAGGCCAAACTGGCCACGTTCATGAGGCGCACGTCCCAGGCAACGATGGGGGCGGTTTCGAGTCGACTCACTTTGAGCCCTCCTGACCCCAGCGTTGGTCAGTGGTGGCTTGACCCAACAAGGCCAAGCAAAAATCTTCGTAGCTAACCCCAGCGTGGCGTGCTGACATGGGCACCAACGAGTGTCCGGTCATGCCAGGGGAAGTGTTGATTTCCAACAAATAAGGCTGTCGAGTGCGACCATCAATCATCACGTCCAGACGACCCCAACCACGCGCACCCAGCAAACGATAGGCTTTGACCACCAGTTCCTGAATTTGGGCTTCTTCATGGGCTGGCAAACCAGAGGGCACCAAGTACTTGGTGTCATCACTGAAATATTTGTTGTGGTAGTCGTAGTTGCCTTCTGGAGCCTGAATTCGAATCAACGGCAATGCGCAAGCTTGTTCGTTGGCGCCCACCACAGGACAAGTCACTTCATCGCCTGCAATGAATTGTTCACACAACACTTCCGGATCGTGTTGTGCGGCCAGCCGGTAGGCTTCTTCACACTGATCAGCGCTAACCACTTTGGTCAAGCCAATCGTCGAGCCTTCGCGCGCAGGCTTGACGACCATGGGAGAGCCCAATCGAGAAAATGCGGCACGAGTCTCTTCGGCGCTGCGCACTTGTACCCAGTCGGGCGTAGCAAGACCCTCATCTTTCCAAATGCGCTTGGTCATGATTTTGTCCATCGACACACTCGAAGCCATGACCCCCGATCCGGTGTAGGGGATACGCAGCCACTCCAAGGCACCTTGAATGCAACCATCTTCGCCCATGCGTCCATGCAGCGCAATGAAGCAACGATCAAACCCTTGTTCTTTGAGTTCGTGCAAGCTGCGCTCACTGGGATCAAAGGCATGGGCATTCACGCCGCGCGAGCGCAATGCCTGCAACACGCCATTGCCTGACATCAACGACACCTCACGTTCTGCAGAGGGTCCCCCCATCAGCACCGCGACTTTGCCCAAACTCGCGGGCTGCGCAACAACCAATCCACAAGGCAATGCGGCGCTCATGCTGACTTCTCCTGAATACCGGCCACATCGACCGTGCGTTGACACACCGCGCCAATGCTTCCTGCCCCCATGCACAAAATGACGTCGCCATCACGGGCGTGTTGAAGCAAGGTGGCAGGCATGTCTTGTACCGCCGGGCAAAACACGGGCTCGATCTGGCTGTGCAAGCGAATGGAGCGCAGCAAACCACGTGCATCGGCTCCTGCAATAGGTTCTTCACCCGCTGCATAGACCTCGGTCAACACCACGGCGTCTGCCGTGCCAATGACCCTTACGAAGTCTTCAAAGCAATCGCGGGTGCGGGTGTAGCGATGCGGCTGAAACGCCAGCAGCAGGCGACGACCGGCAAAGGCACCACGTGCCGCTTCAAGAGTGGCTGCCATTTCAACTGGGTGATGACCGTAGTCATCGACCAAAGTGGCGGTTCCTCCACTGGGCAAACGCACGTCGCCGTAGCGCTGGAATCGACGTCCTACCCCACGGAAATGGGCCAGTGCTGCCAATAAATGTTCGTCGGCAATATCCAGTTCGTCAGCGATGCCAATGGCAGCCAAAGCGTTGAGTACGTTGTGTCGACCCGCCAAATTAAGCACCACCTCTAGCTGGGCCGCTTTGTGACCCGGATCTTGGCGCAACAACGTGAAATGCATTTGGCCGTTCACAGCACGAATGTTTTGTGCTTGCAATTGGGCCGA
>JBEDMU010000089.1:0-12075 GCA_041170945.1 Pseudomonadota bacterium | reverse complement strand
CGACTTGAGCCCGACCGTTGGGAATTTTGGCAAGGTCGCAAAAGCCGCCTGCACGACCGTTTGCGCTACACCCGAACCGACCAAGGTTTGTGGGTCAAAGAGCGTCTGGCGCCGTAAGCTGCGCCAACGGCAGCTTGACAAAATCACGTTCATTCCAGCGTGGATGGGGCACTTGCAACCAGGTGCTGTTGATGCGCGACGAACCAAAAAAAATCAAATCCAAGTCTAGCGTTCGCGGGGCATAACGATAGGGCCGTTCGCGCTTGGCCAAGTTCTCTAAGCGTTGCAATTGCAGCAACAAGGCAGGTGCACTCAGCTGAGTACTCAAACGAACCACCGCATTGAAAAAATCGGGGCCTTCGGTTTGCCAAGGCGCCGTGCGCAACACGCTTGAACGCTCCAACACCTGGGTATGAGGGACATCATTCAAATCGCTCATGGCCTGCAACACGCTTTGTTCGGCGTTTCCCAGGTTGGCGCCAATGGCCACGTACGCGACCACTGGGGCACGATCGTGGCTCACGTTAATCAATCTTCTGAAGGTTGCGAGCCAGAGGGCGCCGCATCTGCTGAACCGCCCCCCTTGCCATTGGGCTTGCGACGGCGACGGCGACGCTTCTTGGTTGCCCCTTCCGCGTCAGCAGCTTGCTCAGGTGCACCATCTGTAGCCACGCGATGGGTGCGAGAACCACGCTGACTTTGTTGTTGCAGGCGGACTGCTTCGATCATGTCTCGACGATGATCCTCGTCGCCCATGCTGAAAGCCTCCCACCAAATCACCACGTCTTCGTCAACCTCGCCAATGAGGGAGCGCAAACGCATGAAATCAAACCCAGCCCTGAATCGCGGCTGCTCAACCAAAGTGAGTGCACTGTGGTGACCACGGCGATCAAATCGAGGTTGCATGAGCCAAATTTCACGCATGTCAGAGCCCAGGCGACCCCGTCCAGACACATCGCCCACACGCGTTTCAAACACCTCATCAATGGCCTCATGAAGGGCTTGCATAGCTGGTGTGCGGCTGCTGCCAGCCAATCGCTTTTCATACGAACGATGCACATCAGACCACAGCAGACAAGCCAATAAGAAACTCGGAGCCACGGGCTTGCCTTCGCTGACGCGTCGGTCGGTGTCGGCATAGACCGCCGCCACCATGGGGTCATCGGCCCGTTCAACCGCCAAATCGAGCAAGGGATAAATCCCTTTGAGCTTCAATCGACGCAGCTGCTCCACACTGGCACTGGCGTGACCCGTTTGCAATAGCTTCATCATTTCATCAAACATACGGCTTTGAGGCACATCGCTCAACAAAGCCACGCTGGCCGCCAACGGCGCGCGGGTATGCGTTTCGATTTCAAATCCCAAGCCTGACAACTTGGCGGCAAATCGAACCGCCCGAATGATTCGAACAGGATCTTCTCGGTAGCGCAACGCGGGATCGCCAATCATGCGCAAGACCCGCTTCTTGGCATCTTGAATGCCATGGTGGTAGTCGACGACCACTTGCGTTTCGGGGTCGTAGTACATGGCGTTGATGGTGAAATCGCGACGCGCGGCATCTTCGTCTTGTGGACCCCAAACGTTGTCACGCAAGACACGGCCCGACGCATCTACGGCATGACTGACCGAAGCCAACTCACGCTTGTGGGTGCGCTCGTTGCCATGCACTTGTTGAGCCTGTGCCGAATCAAGCTGGGCACGAAACGTCGATACCTCGATGACCTCATGCTCACGGCCTCGGCCATAAACCACGTGCACGATGCGAAAGCGTTTGCCGATGATGAATGCCCTTCTGAACAATCGCTTGACCTCTTCGGGCGTTGCATCGGTTGCTACATCAAAGTCTTTGGGTCGCAGGCCTAAAAGCAAATCGCGCACGGCACCGCCCACAATGTAGGCTTCAAAGCCCGCTTGCTGCAGGGTGTGTACCACTTCAGCAGCACGCCGATCAACATGGCGTGGGTCGATGCCGTGTACGTTGACGCCGGCTTCAACCCGCTTGCCTAGGCTTGAGGCAGAGTTTTTGCCTTTGCCCGTGAGCAAACGGGTGATGAGTTTTTTGATCATGCAAACAATTCCAGAATAGGCCAGCCACGTTCTTGAGCAATGGTGCGCAAACGGGGGTCGGGATTCGTGGCAAACGGATGACTGACATGCTCTAACAGCGGCAAATCATTGATGGAGTCGCTGTAAAAATAAGAGGTCTCGATGTCAGCCCATTTCAGGCCACGTTCAGCCATCCATTGTTCCACACGAATGATCTTGCCCTTTTGGTAAGAGGGCGTACCCGAAATTTCACCTGTGATCAAACCCGCTGAGTCGCGCTGAAGATCAACCGCAATCAAGTGCTCAATGCCAAACCTGGCAGCAATGGGGCCTGTGATGAAAGCGTTGGTGGCGGTCACCAACAACAACTCACAACCTTCTTGGCGGTGCTGCTCCACTAAATCGATGGCACTGTCGTGTATGACCGGCTCAATGACATCACGCATGTATTCTGTGTGTGCCTGCAATGCCGCTTGCTCACCCATTTCACGCACCACTTGGGTGGCAAATTGAATGTAAGCATGAATATCGAGTTGACCCGCTCGATACTGTGCATAAAAGTGGTCGTTGCTGGCTTCAAATTCACCAGGGTCGCGCCATCCACGCTGCACCGTGTACTGGCCCCAGGCGTGGTCAGAATCAATGGGCAACAAGGTATGGTCTAAATCAAACAGAGCCAGTTTCACGTGTTTTCCTCAAACAAACTGCCACTTTCAAACATGTCGCGCAACAAAGGCAGCGTAATGGCACGTTTGGACTGCAAAGCATAGGCGTCAAGCGCATCAAGCAACTGAATCAAACTTCCCATGTCGCGGGAAAACCGATGCAACATGTAGGACACCACATCGGGTGGCAATACCAAACCACGGGCACGAGCCTGTGCTTGCAATACGGCGGTTCGTTCACTGTCATTGAGCACCTGCAATTCAAACACCAAGCCACTGGCCAACCGCGATCGCACATCGGCACGAATCGTCCAGTCTGCAGGCGGCAAAGAGGCGCTGGCCGCTACCCAACGCACACGGCCATCAGATGGCTGCAAACATTCGATCAACCACTGAAAAGCCAAGGCTTGCTGCCCATCGTCGTAGCGATCGGCTCCATCCAGAAGCACCCCTTCCCATTCGGGATTGAAGGTGGATGGTTCGTCTTGAGGGCACAAACAACCCACCTTGGCCCCTACCGCCTCACGAGCATGGCGCAACCCTTGCAACAGCATGCTTTTGCCTGCCCCCGATTCACCCCACAACAGCAAGACGCGCGAATCACACTCACCTGTAAGGGCAATGCGTTGTACAGACTGAAGCGCCCATTCGTTGCGCCCTGTGACAAAGTCGCTCAAGCGTGACTGCGGTTTGATGCCAACCGGCAACGTCAGCTGTCTCATGACCCGCGATACCAAGCAGTGGTGCGCAGCCAGGGCCCGACATGACGCAAGGTCACAGCCACCATGGCACCCAACGGCAACGCCAACAAAACCCCAAAGAAGCCAAACAGCTGTCCAAACACCACCAAGGTCAGAATCACGGCCAATGGATGCAATCCAATTCGCTGACCCACCCAATGCGGTGTCAGCCAGAAGCTTTCAAGCAATTGGCCGACACCATAAATGGCCAGCACCCACAACACGGGTTCTAAAGATTGAAACTGCAATGCTGCCGCCAACATAGCCATGAGCAATCCCAAAGCAAATCCGACGTATGGAATGATCATCGCTAACCCAGTAAAGACCCCCACCGAAATGCCCACTTCAAGGCCTACCCCGAAGCGCAAACTCAAGGCATAAAAAACCGCCAATACCGTCATCACCAACCATTGACCGCGCAGGTATTGCCCCAAGACTTCGTCCACTTCTTGCCACCATGAGCGCAGGTGCGATTGCCAGCGCAGAGGGGCCCATTGCAGCGTGCGCTCGTATAACTTCGGGCCGTCAATGAGCATGTAA
Organism: Pseudomonadota bacterium; assembly: GCA_041170945.1. Classification (GTDB taxonomy): domain Bacteria; phylum Pseudomonadota; class Gammaproteobacteria; order Burkholderiales; family Burkholderiaceae_C; genus RS62. The sequence goes on along the minus strand of JBEDMU010000089.1, from coordinate 8,084 downwards.
AACATCACCAAAGGGGTAATCAATGCATAACCGACCCATGCCAGCAAGGCGTTGCCTCCACTTTGCAAAGAAGTCAGCAAGCTCGATCCTGCACTGGCTTCGTGTTCGATCAGCCAATTGCGCACGGTTTGCGCCCACGATTCAGGAGGCGCCAAGGCAATGCCCAGATGATCTAAATGCGGTTGCAATACCGCGTAAGTTTGACCCATTAACAAAGGCAACTGCTCACGAATCAGGGGCCACTGTTTGGTGAGCACCGGAACGATCAGCAACAGCAAGCCAGCGGCCAATGCCAGCGTGAAGAGCATCACCAAACTAGCTGCGGCACCAACAGGAACATGCCAACGCCGCAACCGGTGCATCAGAGGCGTCACCATGTACGCCAACACCAGACCCGCCAAAAAAGGGGCCAGTGCAGCGGCCAACCACGACAGCAGCGCGCCAATCAGCGTCACCACCAGGGCGGTCAGAATCCAATGGGTTGTTGAAACAGGTGTCATGTAGGTGAAAGGTGGGTGCCAAGGTCTATTCGTACAATCGGAAGTTTGATTTTATCGGTGCCATCATGTCACAGCCTCCAATTTCCTATAAAGATGCCGGTGTTGATATCGACGCAGGCGATGAGCTTGTCGAACGCATCAAGCCCCATGCCCGCAAAACCATGCGTGAGGGCGTCATGGCTGGCATTGGAGGGTTTGGTGCCCTGTTCGAGGTTCCCAAGCGCTATCAAGAACCGGTTTTGGTATCAGGAACCGATGGTGTGGGTACCAAGCTCAAATTGGCCTTCGACTGGAACATGCACGATGGCGTGGGCATAGATTTGGTGGCCATGAGTGTCAACGATGTGCTGGTTCAAGGTGCCGAACCGCTGTTTTTTCTCGATTACTTTGCCTGTGGCAAGCTCGACGTCAACGTGGCTGAACGCGTGATTGCTGGCATTGCACAAGGATGCGCCGAGTCGGGTTGCGCACTCATTGGGGGCGAAACAGCAGAAATGCCAGGCATGTACCCCGATGGTGAATACGACTTGGCGGGCTTTGCAGTGGGCGTTGTCGAGAAATCACGCATTCTTAACGGTCAAGCCGTGAAAACCGGCGATGTCGTGTTGGGTTTGGCCAGCGCTGGGGTGCATTCCAACGGATTCTCATTGGTGCGCAAATGCTTAGAGCGCGCAGGCTCGGCATTGCCAACCACCCTCGACGGCAAACCCACTCGCGAATCCATCATGGCTCCCACGCGGTTGTACGTGAAATCCGTGCTTGCAGCGTTGCAAAAACACCCTGTCAAAGCCTTGGCACATATCACGGGTGGCGGCTTGCTTGAAAACATTCCACGGGTATTGCCCGAAGGACTTGGAGCCAACCTCGACGGCAAGGCATGGCCACAAACCGAACTCTTTGCTTGGTTGCAACAAACTGCTGGTATTTCAGATACAGAAATGAATCGCACGTTCAACAATGGCATCGGCATGGTGTTGGTCATTGAAGCCCAACACGCCGAAGCTTGCGCTCAAACCCTCAGGGCAGCTGGCGAAACGGTGTACACCATCGGTTGCATTGCTCCTCGTGCCGAAGGACAAGCACTGGTTCAGGTCAGCCCGCGCGGCGCATGAAGTCGCGCAAAGGCACGCGCAGCGCCCACAAGGTGCCAAAGTAAATCACGCCAGCGCCGGCCATGATGCCGGCCAGTGCACCCACGCGCAGGGCTTTGCTCAACACTTGAGCATCGGTCCACGTCACTGCCTGTTGACCCCAAGCCAGCCATGCGGCCAGCACGATACTGGCCAATAGCACTTTCAGCAAAAAGCGGCTCCAACCAGCGGTGGGCCGATACGAACCCTGTCGACGCAAACCCCAAGCCAGCCAGCCCGCATTCAACATGGCGCCCAAGCCAATCGACAAGGCCAGTCCGGCATGTCCGATCAAGGGCACCCAAACCACGTTCATGATTTGCGTGAACAACAGCACCACGACGGCGATTCGTACCGGAGTGCGGATGTCTTGGCGAGCATAAAAACCAGGCGCTAACACCTTGATGGCAATCAGACCCAACAGCCCTACCCCGTAACCCCGCAAGGCCCAGGCCGTTTGCACCACATCGCGCGACTCAAACGCACCATAGTGATACAACACCGCAACCAAGGGCTCAGCAAATACCAGCAAGCCCACGGCACTGGGCATGGCCAACAACACCACCCAACGCAAACCCCAGTCGATGAGGTCACTGAAACGATCGGCATTGCCTTGCGCTTGAGCCGCCGAGAGTTGTGGCAACAACACCACTCCCAACGCCACCCCCAACAAGGCCGTTGGAAACTCCATGAGCCGATCGGCATAACTGAGCCAACTGACACTACCCGTTTGCAGATGCGAAGCAATTTGGGTGTTGATCAACAAGGATAGCTGGGCCACCCCCACCCCCAGCAACGCTGGTGCCATCAGGGCCAAAATGCGCTTCACCCCTTGATGCGCCCAAGCGGCGCGCCACTCGCTAGGGCGCCATGACACCCTTGGCAACAGGCCCAACCGCCGCAAAGCGGGAATTTGAATGCCCAATTGCAAGGCACCACCCACCATCACCCCAACCGCCAACGCCAAGATGGGATCCCAGCCCATGCGTTGAAACCCAGGCGCTCCCAACGCTGCGGCTGTAATCATGCTCACATTGAGCAGCACGGGGGTGGCCGCAGGCACCACAAAGCGTTTCCAGGTGTTCAAAATGCCAGCCGACAACGCCACCAACGACATGAACGTGATGTAAGGGAACATCACCCGAGTGAGCATCACCGTTTGATCAAACGTGCCATCACGTCCTTCAAAACCACTGGCCATGATCCACACCAACACGGGGGCTGCCAACACCCCCAACAAACTGGTCAGCAACAGGGCCCATGCCAATACCGTGGCAATTCGATTGATCAGCAGTTGGGTGGCCGCATCGCCCTCGCGTTCACGGGTGGCCGCCAGCACAGGCACAAATGCCTGGCTAAACGCGCCCTCAGCAAACAGTCGACGCAACAAATTGGGAATGCGAAACGCCACATTAAAGGCATCGGTGGCCGCGCTGGCGCCAAAAAAAGCTGCCACCAGCAACTCACGCGCCAGCCCCGTGACACGAGAAGCCAGCGTGAACAAAGAAACGATCGAAGCAGTCTTGAAGAGGTTCACCCCTCCAGTGTATACGCCCGGCCCCTTGATGGGCTATAATGTTGGGTTCGCTGACATCATCATCAGACTTAAAGGAAATCACACATGGCAACCGCCAAGAAAAAAAGCCCCCGTCTGGCTTCTGGTCGCAAACGCGCCCGTCAAGACGTCAAAATCAATGCCGCCAATACCTCTTTGCGCTCCAAGTACCGCACTTCTGTGAAGAACGTTGAAAAAGCCGTTCTCGCAGGCGACAAAGCCAAAGCCACCGAACTTTTTGGCAAGATGCAAGCTATTGTCGACAGCGTGTCCGACAAAGGCATCTTCCACAAAAACAAAGCTGCTCGCGACAAGAGCCGCTTGTCTGCCAAGGTCAAGGCCCTGGCCGCCTAATTCAGGCAAACACTTGAACCGTGCTCACAGCCACGGTTCAACGAAAGCCTCGCAAGAAGCTTTCGCGTTTGAAAACGGTGCGCTGTCAGCGAATCAAAAAACCGCCCTCGGGCGGTTTTTTATTGCCTGTGATCATGGGGCTGCCCATGAAAGGGACCCTCCCTTCACACTGGCGGATCGGGCAACAAACAGGCTTCGGTGATCACCAGCTGGTTGTCGTGCGCGAAGTTCAACACAAACTCCCACGCCATGGGTTCGTGGTCACGCAACTCGCGCTTGACCACCACACACTTCACCCCATTGACCAAGGTGGGAATACACCAAGGCGAATACACCAAGTGCGCACCTTGCCTGCGCATGCCAGGGGGTTTGAACTGCGCCATCACCCCAGCCAGACGTTCAGCCCAGTCACTGGGACGAAAGGTCTTCCCGGCATGGGTGACCCCTTGAATAAACACTTCTTTGGCGTTGTGCGAAACCATGATGGCGGTACGTTCGAATGGGTGGTAAACGGCAAATCCGACATTTCATTTTGTGAAATAAGGACCCGTTTGGTGCAATGGAAGTATTATATCTTATATAAGACTTAAGGCAAGTCCGTGACAGCTGCAGCGCAGTTGAGCACACTACAATCGAACGACCATGAGCCAACACCCTTACCCTGCCCCCACCGAACCCCATGTGATGCACACCTATGGCCGTGTGCCTATCAGCCTGAGCCATGGCAAAGGATGTCGGGTATGGGACATTCACGGCAAGTCTTACCTTGACGGGTTGGGTGGCATTGCCGTCAACACATTGGGGCACGCGCACCCCCGCTTGGTGGCCGCCCTGCAAGACCAAGTGGCCAAGCTCATACACACGTCCAACTACTACTACTTGCCTCAAGCCGAATTGCTGGCCAGTCAGTTGTGCGAGCTTTCAGGCATGAGCAATGTGTTCTTTTGCTCAACCGGCCTTGAAGCCAACGAGGCGGCTATTAAGCTGGCACGCAAACGTGGCCACATGATGGGCATCGACAACCCCCAAATCGTGGTGTTTGAAAAAGCCTTCCATGGCCGTTCGCTGGCCACGTTAAGCGCAACCGCCAACCCCAAAATTCAAGAGGGTTTTGGACCCTTGGTGCCCGGCTTTATTCGGGTGCCGGGAAACAACATGGCCGCATTGCGCGAAGTAGCTGAAACCTCACCCAATATCGTTGCTGTATTTTTTGAGGCCATTCAAGGTGAAGGTGGGGTGTACCCCATGGAGCCCAGTTACATGCGTGAAGTGCGTGCACTGTGCGACGAACACGACTGGCTGATGATGATCGATGAAGTGCAATGTGGCATGGGCCGAACCGGTAAATGGTTTGCCCATCAGTGGGCTGACATTGTTCCCGACGTCATGCCCTTGGCCAAAGGTTTGGGGTCGGGTGTGCCCATCGGCGCCATCGTCGCCGGACCCAAGGCTGCCCAAGTATTTCAACCGGGCAATCATGGCACCACCTTTGGCGGCAATCCGCTGGCACTGCGCGCTGGGCTTGAAACCATTCGGGTCATGCAAGACGAAGACCTGCTGACCAACGCCGAACACGTTGGAGGCATTCTTAAACGCAAACTCGAACAAGCGTTAGGGGCTCTACCAGGTGTTGTGCAGGTGCGCGGCAAGGGCTTGATGCTCGGAATAGAACTCGATCGTCCCTGCTCGGTGTTGGTGGGACGCGCTGCCGAAGCAGGGTTGCTGATCAGCGTGACTGCAGACAAGGTCATCCGTCTGGTCCCGCCGTTGATCTTGACCGAAGCTGAAGCCCTCGAAATCGTAGCCATCTTGGCACCCTTGGTACAGGCCTTTCTGAACGAACCAGTGGCCGCCTGATTGCAGGCAGGCCCCTCTTGAGTCATCATGAAACATTATTTGCAATTCAACGATTTTTCTGCTTCCGAATACGCCTACGTGCTTGAAAGAGCCGGCATCATCAAGGGCAAATTCAAAGCCTACGAAAAATACACCCCCCTCACTGACCGCACCTTGGCCATGATTTTTGAAAAGGCCAGCACGCGCACTCGGGTCAGCTTTGAAGCGGGCATGTACCAAATGGGTGGAAACGTGGTGCACCTGACCACGGGCGACAGCCAACTCGGTCGATCTGAGCCCATTGAAGACACGGCTCGCGTCATCAGCCGCATGACCGATATCGTGATGATTCGCACGTTTGAGCAAACCAAAATCGAACGCTTCGCCAAACACTCGCGTGTGCCTGTGATCAACGGGCTCACCAACGAATACCACCCTTGCCAAATCTTGGCTGACATCTTCACCTACATCGAACATCGTGGCCCCATCGCAGGCAAAACGGTCGCATGGATCGGCGATGGCAACAACATGGCCAACACCTGGCTGCAAGCGGCCGATATCTTGGGTTTTAAGGTGCATGTCAGCACCCCCAGCGCCTATGCCATCGACGCCTCCATTGCGGGAGTCAACAACCCAGCCTGCTGGCAAGCGTTTGACGACCCCTATGCCGCGTGCGAAGGAGCTGATTTGGTCACGACCGATGTGTGGACCAGCATGGGCTATGAGGCTGAAAACGAAAAACGCCTCAGTGCCTTCGAAGGTTGGCGGGTGACCCCTAGCATGATGCAGCGTGCCAAAGCCGATGCCCTATTCATGCACTGCCTGCCCGCACACCGTGGAGAAGAGGTCGACGGCGAAGTGATCGATGGTGCGCAATCGGTGGTGTGGGACGAAGCCGAAAACCGCATGCACGTGCAAAAAGCCCTGATGGAGTATTTGCTACTTGGACGCGTGAGCTAAACACATGAGCGCCTGCATCTCGTGTGGTGCCTGCTGTGCTTCGTTTCGGGTTGATTTTTCAGTGCACGAATTACTGAGCCATTCTGGCTGCGTGCCCGATGGCTTAACCGTGACGCTCAACGACAACCTGTGCCGCATGCGCGGCACTGATCACTCGCCCCCTCGTTGTGCGGCACTTCAAGGAACCATCGGCCAACAAGTGGCTTGCGCCATTTATGAATGGCGTCCTGGTCCATGCCACGAATTTCGCGAGGGTGACGATGCGTGCCAACAGGCACGCCAACGTCAGGGGTTGATGCCTTTGTAAAGCCAAGGCACGTCTAACAACGACTCGCCCATGACCCGAATGGCCAAGTTACGCGCCCAAGACGTACTGGCAGGCATGTGAAAGATATGGCCATTGCGAACGGCGCGCGCCTGCACTTGGGCGCATCGCTGCCAACGTTGCTGGGCATACTGTTGCAAGGCACGTTCTACTTCCGAACCCACCGCACTAACGCCTTGTAAACGCCGCGACAAGGTAGCAGCGTCTTCAATGGCCATGCCAGCTCCTTGCGCCAAGTAAGGCAACATGGGGTGAGCTGCGTCACCCGCCAAAGCCAATCGACCTTGGGCCATTTGATGCGCTCCAGCAACGGGTGATCGGCCAGCCAAGGTCCACTGTTTCCAGCCCCCAGCTGCGGATTCGATCGCCGCCACCCAATCACGCAATCGTGTGCATGCTTGTGTGATGGCAACGTGCGAACGCAATGATTCCACCGGACGCCTCCAGTCATGCAAAGGCCCCGAAGACGGCCCCTCAATCAACACCACCATATTGGCTTCATCTGCGGCACGAACCGGGTAATGCACGACGTGCATGCCTTGACCCATCCAGACGTGCACATCACTGACACGCAGATGGACGGGCAAATCTGATTGTCGAACCAACGCCCGATAAGCCACGTGTCCAGTGGGCACGGGCATGCCATCGTCAACGACAAGCGAACGCAGCTTGCTCCAAACCCCATCGGCAGCGATCAAGGCATGGGCCGTGATTTCATCGCCAATGTTGGTGCGCACGCAGACTTCTGGCGATTCATGATTCAGGCCATTGACTTGCTCAACCTCAGCGTGATTGCGCAGTTCTACGCCATGGGTCCGACAGGCCTCGAGCAGAAGGTGATGTAAATCTGCTCGATGAACGGTGTAGTAAGGAAAGCCATAGCGCTCGCGCATGCGTCGACCCAATCCCAACTTTCCAAGAGCATCGCCGCTATCGGCCGACCACACATGCAAAGCCTCGGGTTGTCCCACTACCTCACGCAACGGGTCTTCCAACCCCCAATCGATCAACCAACGTGTGGCGTTGGGGCCCAATTGAATACCCGCCCCTATCTCTGAATAAACAGGGGCTCGTTCCAGTACCACCGGAACAAGCCCCATTTGTCGATTCAAAGCCAGAGCGGTGCTCAAGCCGGCAATACCGCCGCCGGCCACGCACACTTGCAAACTCTGACTCATCACGTTTTAAACGGTTTTGGCCGTCTCCACGTATTCGGCAATTTGGTCGAAGTTCATGTAGCGATAGATGTTGCCAGCGTCCTTGCTCACAACACCCACGGCTTCTTGATATTCGGCCACTGTCGGAATGCGACCCAGCTTGGAACACACAGCTGCCAATTCGGCCGAACCCAGGAACACGTTGGTGTTCTTGCCCAAACGGTTGGGGAAGTTGCGGGTGGAAGTGGACATGACCGTGGCTCCCTC
>JBEDMU010000088.1:0-3297 GCA_041170945.1 Pseudomonadota bacterium | reverse complement strand
CACGTCAGCAAGGCCACCCCAAAATACACAAAAATGGGCGTCCAGTTCAGACTCCCAAAGTCGGCTTTGGCCATGGCTCGAAACAACAATGCCGGCAAAAACAAGTAAAAAACCAAATTCGCGAGTTCTTTAACGGTGGCCGCTTGCAGCAATTTCAACCGGGCTACCAGCCAACCCACACTGGCCAAAAACAACACAGGCACCAATGCGGAAAAGACTTGAAGAGGGCCCTGAAGTGAAAAATGGGAGGGGTCGAACATCCGATGAACTTTACAGGGAATTTACTTGGATGAAATGCGCATCGTATACAGCTGCGTTATAGTCAAATCAAAGCTCTCGATGGCTTGAATTGCTCCTCATTCAAGCCCAGTCCTCACTCAGAAGGAATCACATGAAAAAGAAAACGTGGGTGGCAACAGGAGTTGCTGCAGCCATTGTGTTGGTATTGGGTGCTAGCGTATTGCGTGCGGTCAACAATCGCAATACCAAACAGCAAGAAGCCGCTGTGGCCACGGCCAATTTGCAAAAAACCCCCGTTTACGAAGTCGCGCCTCAGGCTTATGCCCCGTTACAGCCCGTTGCGTTAGACAAAACGCTGCTCATCAGTGGTTCGGTTGAAGCAGTCAAGTTTGCCGCCATTCGCTCTGCAGTTGCTGCCGACGTCATTGAACTGCTGGCACGCGAAGGACAAGCGGTGAAGGCGGGCCAACCTTTGGTTCGTCTTGATGATGCCGATACGGCCCAGCGTGCAGCGGCAGCCGATCGCCAAGCAGCCGCTTCCAAGGCGCAGCTTGACATTGCCAAACGCCAACTCGACAACAACAAAGCGCTTTCGCAGCAGGGCTTCATTTCTGCCACGGCGCTAGACACCACCCAGGCCAACTTCGATGCGGCACAAGCCAACTACGATGCAGCCAAAGCCAATGCGGCTGTGGCTCGCAAGGCCCAACAAGACACCCTCATTCGCGCTCCATTTGCTGGCGTGGTGGCCCAGGTGCATGTCAACCCAGGAGACCGTGTGGCCGTTCAAGCCGCCGTGGTTGATGTGGTGGGGCAGGGAGCGCTAGAAGTGGCTGTTGCCGTGCCTGTGGCTCAAGCCCGCGGCATACGCGCAGGGCAAAAAGCCTTGCTCACCGCAGAAGGTCTGAACAAAGAACAAACAGCGGTGGTGGCGCGTGTGGCGCCATCGGTCAACACGGGTAGCCGACAGGTGATGGCGTACTTGTCGTTGCCAGCTCAAACCCCTTTGCGCCACGGTGAGTTTGTACAGGGTGAGCTGTTGCTCGATACCGAAAAAACCTTGGCCGTGCCAGTGACCGCCGTGATGCGCAACAAGCCACAGCCCTACGTGCAAGTGATTGACAACCAAGTGGTCAAGCATGTGACAGTGAGCCTAGGAGCCATCGGCCGCGTGGGTACACAACAATATGTGCAAATCGATGGACTTGCTGCTGGCTCCGTGGTGTTGCTGGCCGAAGCTGGCAGCATGGCTGAAGGCACCCAGCTCAAGCTGTTGACCGCCCAATAAACACAGGGGCACATCCGCATGTGGTTTACACAAGTTTCATTAAAAAACCCGGTGTTTGCCACCATGGTCATGTTGGCCTTGGTGGTGCTGGGTGCGTTTGGTTTCAACCGCTTGCAGGTTGACCAATTTCCCAACGTCGATTTTCCTGTGGTGGTGGTCACCACCGACTACCCGGGCGCAGCTCCCGAAATTGTTGAAACTGAAGTCAGCAAAAAAATCGAAGAAGCGGTCAACTCCATTGCTGGAATCAACTCGCTCAGTTCACGCAGCTACCAAGGCACTTCGGTGGTGATCGTGGAGTTTGATTTGACTGTCGACAGCCGACGTGCTGCCGATGACGTGCGCGAAAAAGTGGCCATGGTCAAGCCGTTTTTGCGTGACGAAGTGGAAGAGCCTCGCGTCATGCGCTTTGATCCGGCCAGCCGTCCAATCTGGACCGTGGCTTTGGTGCCCGATGCCAGCATGGGCAAGGTTCCCACCGCTTCTGAAATGACTTCATGGGCCGATCAGGTGTTGCGCAAGCGACTTGAAAACGTGCGTGGGGTGGGTTCGGTCACTTTGGTGGGTGGCACCGAGCGTGCGGTGCAGGTTGAGTTGCAACCCGAAGCCATGCAAGCGCGTGGCCTGACGGTTGATCAGGTGGTAGCGGCCATTCGCAGCGAAAACCAAGATTTGCCAGTGGGGGCCATCACCTCTACCGATCAAGAGCGAGTGGTCAAAATTGCAGGTCGCATGCAACGCCCCGAATCGTTTGGCGACATCATCGTGGCCAAACGCGGTGGCAGTGCCGTGCGCCTGCGTGATGTGGCTGTGGTGCGTGACAGCGTGAAAGAAAAAGAAAACCTGTCGCTATACAACGGTGAACGCACGCTGGTGTTGCAAGTGCAAAAGGCCCAAGACGAAAACACCATCGAGGTGGTACAAGCACTGAACGAAAGCTTGGCCGAGTCCAAGGCCACCGCCTTGCCTGGCATTCGCATGGAAACCATCGGAGACGCCGCACGGCCCATTCGATTGGCCGTCAAAAACGTGCAGCAAACCTTGCTGGAAGGCGCGTTGCTGACCATCGGTATTGTGTTTTTGTTTTTGAACTCTTGGCGTTCAACCGTGATCACGGGTCTGACGCTCCCTATTGCGGTGATTGGCACCTACTTTGCCATGTACCTGTTTGGCTTCACCATCAACATGATCACCCTCATGGCGCTGTCGCTTTGCATTGGTTTGTTGATCGACGATGCCATTGTGGTGCGCGAAAACATTGTGCGGCACGTGCAAATGGGCAAAGGGGCTTATCAAGCGGCACTTGATGGCACCAAAGAAATTGGACTGGCCGTGTTTGCCACCACCATGTCGATTGTGGCGGTCTTCTTTCCCATTGGCTTCATGGGCGGCATTGTGGGCAAGTTTTTCCACCAGTTTGGTATCACCATTGTGGTGGCGGTGCTCATTTCCATGTTTGTCAGCTTCACGCTTGACCCCATGCTGTCTAGTGTGTGGCACGACCCCGATGTTGAGAAACACGGCAAGCCATTCAAACCAGACAGCCTTTACAACAAAACCATCGGTCGACTCACTCATGCATTTGAGCGTTTTCAAGATCACGTGACCGACATTTACCAAGATGTCTTGCGCTGGTCGTTGGGCCATCGCAAACTCACTATGGGCATTGCAGGTCTGAGCTTTGCCGGTGCCATTGCCTTGTTTCCGTTGCTGGGTAGCGAGTTTGTGCCCAAAGCTGATTTTTCTGAAACATCGGTCACGTTTAGCAC
>JBEDMU010000087.1:0-4255 GCA_041170945.1 Pseudomonadota bacterium | reverse complement strand
GATTCATGCCTGAATTGTGCGTTATTTGTTCGGCCAAGGCTCGCCTACAATCACGCCTCATGGCTGTCTTTACTCAAGTCACTCCACCCCAAGCACAACAACTCCTAGATCAATTGGGTCTCGGCACCTTGCTGTCGTTGCGTGGAATTGAAGGTGGCATCGAAAACACCAACTATTTTCTTGACGTGATGGACCGCAATGGTCGACACCCTCAGTTTTATGTTTTGACTCTGTTTGAACGTTTAACGGCCCATCAACTGCCGTTTTACCTGGGTTTGATGCAGCACTTGGCCAGCAAAGGGTTACCGGTTCCCAACCCAGCCGCTAGCCCTGAAGGGCAAGTTTTGTTTGAAGTGGCTGGCAAACCTGCTGCCCTGGTCACCAAGCTCGAAGGTAAAAGCCAACTCGATCCTCAAGCCCCGCATTGTCACCAATTGGGTGCCACATTGGCACACATGCACTTGGCCACGGTCGATTTTGCGGGTCAACAGCCCAATTTGAGGGGTTTGACTTGGTGGAATGAAACCGTTCCAGTGGTCACTCCTTTTCTCAACGCAGATCAACGTGCGATGATCGAAGACGAGCTAGCCCTTCAAAACGCCTGGGCTCAAAGCGATGCTTACGCACAGCTGCCGCGTGGCGCTGTTCACGCCGACCTGTTTCGTGACAACGTCATGTTTGTGGGGGACCAGCTGACCGGAGTGTTCGATTTTTACTTTGCTGGCGTAGATACATGGCTATTTGACTTGGCTGTTGCCCTGAACGATTGGTGTATAGACCGACCAACTGGTGCTTGGATCGTCGAAAAAAAACAGGCCTTGCTTCAGGGATATCAATCGGTGCGTCCTCTTTTGCCTGCAGAACGTGACATGATGAACCCCATGTTGCGCGCGGGTGCTTTGCGCTTTTGGACTTCCCGACTGTGGGATTTTTTCCTGCCTCGTGAAGCCAGTATGCTCAAACCTCACGACCCCACTCACTTTGAACGTGTGTTGCACCAGCGACGCCATCACCCCGTAGCCTTGGAGACCTTGCTTCCATGAAACTCAACGTTGTTCGCGCCAGCCTCGGCCTTGAATGGGTAAAACTGGGGGTACGAACTTTTGGCAAACAGCCATTGGCGATGGGCGGACTGTTTTTTATTTTTATGGGGTTTGTGTCCATCTTGTCGATGCTACCCATGGTCGGAACCATTGTTGCCCTGAGCCTATTGCCTGCTGCCACAGTGGGCCTCATGGAAGCAACCCGATTGGCAGAAAGTGGAACCTTTCCACTGCCCCGCGTCTTGGCAACTGCATTTTTGAGCAGCAAAGGGCAAAGCAAACAAATGCTCTCATTGGGCGCCATGTATGCAGCCGCATTTGTACTAACCATGGGACTTACCGCCATTCTTGATGGTGGTCACTTTGCCTCCATGTACCTGTTTGGCCAAGAAATCGATGCGGAAGCTTTGTCAGACCCAAGCGTGCAAAACGCCATGATGTTGGCAACGCTGCTTTATGTGCCCTTGGCATCGCTGTTTTGGCATGCCCCCGCGTTGCTTCACTGGAACCAAATCAGCCCTGCCAAGGCTTTGTTTTTTAGCGCCATGGCTTGCTGGAAAAACTGGCGTGCCATGGGCTTGTTTATGTTGGGATGGACCTTGGTGTTTGTCGCCGTCGCCGTGGTGGTTACGCTGCTCAGTGGCATGATCGGGCCCGAATTTTTGGCTGCGGCCATTGTGCCTGCCGCCCTCTTGATGGCGGCCATGTTTAGCACGTCGATTTACTTTACTTATCGCGACAGCTTCAGTCAATAACGGTCAGTTTGGCAACCGCCAAAGCCAGCCATTTGACCCCGTGGCGCGAAAACTGCACTTGGGCTCGTGCATCTGCGCCGCTGCCTTCAACCGCCTTCACCACCCCTTCGCCAAACTTGGTGTGAAACACCTTCACCCCCGTTCGGATGCCGGTGGCCTGCTCACCCCGATCTTTGGGCTGAACTTGAACCGCTGACTCGTTGGTCGTGACTGGTTTATCGCCATGCCAATGGGGTGACCAAGCGGGTTGTTGCCAGGCTGCCTGTCTAGAAGGTTGCGACCATGCGGACTGACTGGATTGCGTAAATCGAGTGCCCGTTATCCATTTCACATGGCCATCGGGCAATTCATCGAGAAAACGACTGTTTAAGTTGTAGCGAGTTTGCCCATGCAACATGCGGCTTTGTGCGTGACTCAAATACAAACGCTTTCGCGCCCGGGTAATGGCCACGTACATGAGGCGTCTTTCTTCCTCTAAACCATCGTGACTTGACAACGAATTTTCATGAGGAAACAGGCCTTCTTCAAGCCCCGTGATGAACACTGCATCAAACTCCAACCCTTTGGCTGCATGGATGGTCATGAGCTGCACCGCCTCTTCTCCGGTACTGGCTTGATGATCACCCGATTCAAGAGCAGCGTGAGTCAGAAATGCGGCCAAAGGCGACATCACTTCTCCTGTAGGTTCTTCGAGATTGAGCACATTAACGGGAGCTTCTTCATCCACAGAAGGATCTCGCGATATCAGCCCTTGCGAGGGCTGCCCTGCTGACGCTAAACCAAACGATTCGAGCGACACAAAACTTTGAGCCGCACTGGCCAATTCTTCCAAGTTTTCTACCCGATCGGCTCCATCACGTTCAGCTCGATAGTGAGCCAGCAATCCACTTTGCTCAAGCATCAAATCAACCAACTGGCGCAACGTTAAACCGCCAGCCTCTTCGCGCATGACATCCAGTTTGGCCACAAAGGCCCGAATATTGATACCCGCTTTGCCTGGCAATGCATCTACCGCATCAACCAACGCGCATCCATGTTCGCGCGCAGCGTCTTGCAGTTGCTCGATGCTGCGAGCGCCAATACCACGCGGCGGAAAGTTGACCACCCGCATGAAGCTGGTGTCGTCGCGTGGGTTGTCGATCAAGCGCAAATAAGCCAGGGCATGTTTGATTTCGGCACGCTCAAAAAATCGCAAGCCTCCATAAACGCGGTAAGGCACGCCTGCCTGAAACAAAGCTGTTTCAATCACACGGCTTTGGGCATTGCTGCGGTAAAGAACCGCTATTTGATCGCGTCGCCAATCGTCGCGCACCAGTTGTTTAACTTCGTCAACCAGCCAACGTGCTTCTTCTAGATCGTTGGGAGCTTCGATGGCACGAACCATCTCGCCAGGCCCGCTGTCGGTATGAAGATTCTTGCCCAATCGGTTTCGATTGTTGGAAATGAGGCCGTTGGCCAGGTCAAGAATATGACCACTGGAACGATAGTTGTGTTCAAGCTTGATTTGGTGTTTCACACCCAATTCGCGCACAAAATCAGACATGTTGCCGACATTGGCACCCCGAAATGCATAGATGCTTTGGTCGTCATCACCCACCGCAAAGACTGCATTGTTTGGGCCACCGGCCAACAGCTTGAGCCAAGCGTATTGCAATCGGTTGGTGTCTTGAAATTCGTCTACCAAAATGTGCGCAAAACGCCGCTGGTAGTGCTCACGAAGCTCAACGTGATCGCGCAGCAGTTCGTAGGCACGCAGCAGCAACTCGGCAAAGTCCACCACCCCTTCGCGCTGGCATTGTTTTTCGTAAGCTTGATAGATTTCAACCTTGCGACGGGTGTTGTCGTCGTACACGCTCACTTGCTCGGGCCGCAACCCATCGTCTTTCCAGCCATTGATTGCCCACTGAATTTCCTTGGGCGGAAAACGCTCTTCGTTGACTTGCAAGGCCTTGCACAATCGCTTGATAGCCGACAGCTGATCTTGAGTATCAAGAATTTGAAACGTTGCTGGCAATGCCGCCAAGTTGTGATGTGCCCGCAAAAACCGGTTGCACAAACCGTGAAACGTACCGATCCACAAACCACGGGTGGAAATAGGCAGCATGGCTGAGAGCCTGGTGAGCATTTCACGGGCTGCTTTGTTGGTAAAAGTAACCGCCAAAATGCCCGCAGGCGACACTTGATGAGTTTGAATAAGCCAAGCAATGCGAGTGGTGAGGACACGGGTTTTGCCAGAACCTGCCCCCGCCAATATCAACGCATGCTCGTTGGGCAGCGTGACCGCAGATTTTTGTTCTTCGTTTAAAGTTTGCAACATATCCCAATGTTAAACGGAGTAAAATCAGCCACCGGGCCCAAGATTCTTGCGTTCGGTATTTTTTTGACCGAATCAAGCCAAGCGCTCACCTGTTTTTAACCAACAGCTTTCTGGAGCTTGGACACTCTCATGGAAATTTT
>JBEDMU010000086.1:0-6626 GCA_041170945.1 Pseudomonadota bacterium | reverse complement strand
CGCAATGCAAAGTCTTCGTTGGGAGGAACCGCGGCGTAGTCTCGAAGCCACCCCATGCGCATCTCGCGCGCTTTGTCTTCGCCTTGGTCTTCGGCATAGGCATAGTCAGCCATGAAGGTGGTCAAGCCTTCAGACCAGTTGCCAGCATTCCAATCAGGGTACACCCCGTTGCCCCACCAGTTGTGCAAAATTTCGTGTCCCAAAGAGGTGGAGCGAATAAACGGTAGTCGCAACACATCTTTGCCGATGTAAGTGAGGCTGGGCATGCCGTAGCCCGTTGGCGTGGGGCTTGCCACAATGCTAAAGATGTCAAAGGGGTAGTCGCCGATTTGTTTGGAGTAGCGCTCAATGTAGCGAGCTGAATCTTGCAAATAGTCACTGGCCAATGGCGTCAAGTCTGGATAAAACCACGTCCGCAGCAAAACCTGCCGCTTGCCCACTGTGATGTGATGGTCTTGGGTCACGTAAGGGCCAGCCATCAGGTCGATGGTTTCGGCCGGGTGTTTGAAATCAAACGTAGCCTGATAGCCCTCGGCAGTGGTTTTTTCGTGGGATAGGCTACCAGCCACCAAGCCTTTTTGGCCAGCAGGCAAAGACACCGTCGTGCGGTAACTGAAGAGCTCGCCTGGGTGAGGAAACCACAGCGCAGAACCAGGCACAAAACTTCCCTCGGGGCTGGCGGTGCCAGCTCGCTGGTTCAGGCCTTTGGCGTTTGGTGAGGCCGGTGTGGCCGCCAAGGTGGCCTCGTAGCGTAGCGCCAACGATTGCGTTCCATGGGGCAGTTCCAACACGTTGTCGTCGTGTGTGAATTGATCAATGGGTTTTGCTTGTTGATCGTTGATCCAAACTTGGGTGATGCGAAAGCGTGAGGACAAGTACACCTGTTTGATGCCTTGTGCATGGCTCAGCTTGGCCTGTGCAGACAAAAGACGGGTGGTGGGGTTGAGTTGAACTTGCAACTCCAGATGAGGCATGGCCCATGCTGCGTTGGTAGCAACCCAACAGGATAGGGCCATCAAAGCCGCCATCCATTTCACGCGACTTTGCACCAAAAGCTTCATGGTTGTACAGGGAAGCGAGCAATCAACTCCAAGTCTTTGTCTTCACGCTTGACTTTGAGTGGCAACCACGTGCCTGGGCTTTGACGCTGGATGGCGGTGCGCAGCACGGCAAAGTTTTTGGCGGCTTGACCTGCCACTTCCACAATCACATCGCCCAATTTCAATTCAGCTGCTTCGGCGATGCTGCCCGGCGTGATGCTGGTCACTTTCAAGCCCTGTGCCTGTGGCAGTTCATCGATGCCCACGCCCATGCGCGGAGGATTGTTTTTAGGTGACTGCGCCAAGTAAATGGCATCGGCCAACCCATCGCCCAAGGCATGACAGGCATCGGTATGCTCCCACGTCATCAAAAGACCCGTGCGTTCAACGCCTAAGCTTTTGAGTTGATGGGCCACACCATAGCCGTTGCGCACATGACCAGAACCCATGATGCCCACCACTTGCGCTTGTGGGTGTTGTTTCAGGTGATCGGCAATGACCATGGCCATGGCTCGATCCCAAACGGTTTGCGCTTGTACAAATCGGTTGAAGGCCGCTTCATCGATCTTCTTTTCGCCGTGCATGCCAAACACGCTTTTTAACGCGTTCAAGTAAGCCGGTTGTGGGGCCGCAGGGGTCGTGACGCCTTCACGCTGGGCCAGTGGTACGGCATCCCAGCCGGATTGACCGACCACGCTCACCAAACTGCGCTCCACGTTCAGAGCCAGCATGGGCATTCGGTTCATGCGAGCGTAGTGGAAGAGGGGGGCGTATTGATCCCATTCATAGCCCCACACTTGATCCCATTCGCTTTGTTTTCTGAATTCGGATTCAGACAATTCACCCGCTACCCAGCGATTCAACACCCCTTGTAAACGGCGCGGAAACATTTCAAAACCGACTGCCATGTTGGCGTGTTGGCTGTGCAATTGACTCAGCATGTGCAACTGCCAGCGATGATCTTCTGCACTGTCGTGTTGTTCACCCAGCAGCACCACCTGCTGCTGTTTCATGCCTTTTAAAACCTCTTCTGCCATCACGGGTTTGGCGTCTAGGTCAGTGGGAATGAGCCATTGACCCACTTGGGAAGCTGGTGCACAAGCTTGAACTGCATGCTTGGGCTGAAAATTGGAGTGAGCTTGTTTGGAGCTTTGAAAGTCCATCATGCCCGAACACCCCGCCAAAAAAGGCAGTGTCAACCAACCGATTAGTTTGAATGTGTTCATCGTCAACAGTCTAAGGTATCCTGCAAACCTATTCATAGGATAGGTTTATGCCCGTAAACGAATTTCAGCAACCCATCGGATCCCCTGTTGATTGGCAACCACGTGGCTTGCCACAGCGGGTACTGCTTCAAGGTCGAACCTGTCGCCTTGAACCTTTAAACACACAGAACCATGCGAGGCAGCTGTATCAAGCCTATGCGCAGGCAACGGACTCACGACACTGGACTTATATGGCCTATGGGCCATTTGCCAATTTTGAAGATTATGAAAAGCACTGTGCCCAGTTGGCCAGCAGCAACGACCCCATGCATTGGGCCGTTATAGACACAACCAGTGGTGCGGCCGTGGGTTCGCTCTCGCTCATGCGCATCGACGCCATCAACGGTGTGATCGAAGTAGGCCATGTCATGTTTTCGCCCTTGCTACAGGGCTCAGCGATGTCCACTGAAGCCCAATTTTTGCTGATGCAATATGTGTTTGATGAGTTGGGTTATCGCCGTTACGAATGGAAGTGTGATGCCCTGAACGAGCCTTCTCGCAAGGCGGCCCAGCGTCTAGGGTTCTCGTTTGAGGGCGTCTTCAGGCAGGCGGTTGTTTACAAGGGGCGCAACCGCGATACGGCCTGGTTTTCGTTGCTCGATTCCGAATGGCCTGCGATTAAATCAGCTTTTTGGCGTTGGCTGGCGCCCGATAACTTTGATGCCCAAGGTCAGCAAATCAGGCCCTTAAAGGTCAAGCCGTGAACATGGCTTGAAGGATTTGTAGTGTTTGTTGCAGGGTAGACGGCCGCAAGCTACCTTGTTTTTTGATCAAGCGTCGTTTGTCCAGTGTGCGAATTTGGTCCAACACGATCAGCCCTTGTTTGCGCTGAAATGTGACCGGAATTCTAAAAGCTGCAGGAAAAGAACCTGTCGTCATAGGGGCCACGATGACTGTTCTCAGGTGGTCATTCATCTCGTTGGGCGAGACGACCACGCATGGTCGTGTTTTTTGAATCTCACACCCCACCGTGGGGTCGAGTTGGGCAAGCCAAATGTCTCCTGTTTGCATCACCAGTCTCTTAGCTCGTCGCCGTCGTTTGGAAGCTCAGGCCATACCAATTCGTCATGCCCTTCGCTGGCTATACGGGCGGCATCAAGTTCCCAACCACTGCGGGGATGGGGGGCAAGGGGTTTGATTTCCAAGAGTCCATCACGAACCTGAAGTTCTGCGCTTTCACCTAACCCTAGCTGAGTCAGGATGGCCTTGGGAATGAGAATCCCCCTGGAGTTGCCCATTCTTCTGATTCTGACTTTCATGTGTGGTGTTTGGGGTGAGATCAATGTAAGCATAATGTTATAACTATGGACGATAAGTTGTCAAACGAGTTCTGCCCATATCCTCGCTTAACGGTAGTTGCTTGCATAGGAAATCGGTCACGGTTTTGGGTTCAAAGTCATCACCTTGATAATCTTTGGAGCATCTCAATCAAAAAAAGTTAACGACCGTTCGTTTTTTCCGGGTTAAACTCAAATTTCATAGATAAATCAGCCCTCTGATTCGGGGCTGTCAACATGCAGGAGCGCCTCATGAAAGTACTGGTCGCGGTAAAGCGCGTGGTCGATTACAACGTCAAGGTTCGGGTCAAGCCCGATGGCTCGGGAGTAGAAACTGCCAACGTCAAAATGAGCATGAATCCGTTTGACGAAATCGCCGTTGAAGAGGCGGTGCGCCTCAAGGACAAGGGCGCCGTCACCGAAGTGGTGGTTGTGTCGTGTGGGGTAACCCAGTGCCAAGAAACGTTGCGAACCGCCATGGCCATGGGCGCAGACCGTGCCGTATTGGTCGAAACCGACGCCGAGTTGCAACCCCTAGCGGTAGCCAAACTGCTCAAGGCCGTGGTTGACAAAGAGCAGCCTCAGTTGGTGATATTGGGCAAACAAGCCATTGACGACGACAGCAACCAAACCGGTCAGATGTTGGCAGCCCTGTGCAACATGCCCCAAGCCACTTTTGCCAGCAAGGTCACCATCGAAGGTGACAAAGCCGTGGTGGTGCGCGAAGTCGATGGGGGCCTTGAAACAGTCAGTGCCAAATTGCCAGCTGTGGTGACCAGCGACTTGCGTTTAAACGAGCCTCGTTATGTCACGTTGCCCAACATCATGAAGGCCAAGAAAAAGCCCATCGACACCTTCAAGCCAGAAGACTTGGGGGTAGATGTCAGCCCACGCCTTCAAACGCTCAAAGTCAGCGAGCCTGCCGCACGTGGTGCAGGTATCAAGGTACCTGATGTGGCCACTTTGGTCGACAAACTCAAAAACGAAGCCAAGGTCATTTAAGGCCTCTGCCCATACAAAGGAAGATACATCATGACTGCATTGGTTATTGCTGAACATGAACATGGAGCACTCAAGGCTTCTACTCTTAATGCCGTGACGGCAGCCAAAGCGTGTGCGGGTGACGTACATGTGCTGGTGGTTGGGCAGGAAAGTGGCGCGGTCGCTCAAGCGGCAGCTCAAGTGGCGGGCGTCTCTAAAGTGCTGCACGCGGAAGGCGCGCAGTTTGAACACGTGTTGGCAGAAAACTTGGCTGCGCAAGTGGTGTCGATGGCTGGTGCCTATAGCCACATCTTGTTTGCAGCCACGGCACAAGGCAAAAACGCAGCGCCGCGAGTCGCTGCATTGCTAGATGTGGCACAGCTCTCAGATATCACGCAAGTGATCAACGCCAACACCTATGAACGTCCCATTTATGCGGGCAATGCCATGGCCACCGTGCAAAGCGCCGACAAGGTTCAGGTGATCACGGTGCGAACCACTGGTTTTGATGCAGCCGCTGCAACAGGCGGATCGGCTGCTGTCGAGTCAATTGCTGCCGTCGCCGCCCATGATGGCATCGCGTTTGTTGGCAGCGAAATGGCCAAAAACGATCGTCCCGATTTGACAGCTGCCAAAGTGGTGGTGTCAGGTGGGAGGGCTTTGGGCAGCGCCGAACAATTCAACGCCTTGCTCGAACCCTTGGCCGACAAACTGGGCGCCGCTATTGGGGCTTCGCGTGCGGCGGTTGATGCCGGCTATGCCCCCAACGATTGGCAGGTGGGACAAACCGGCAAAATCGTCGCCCCTCAGCTGTACATCGCCGTGGGCATCAGTGGCGCGATTCAGCACTTGGCCGGCATGAAAGATTCCAAGGTCATCGTGGCCATCAACAAAGATCCCGATGCGCCCATTTTTGGAGTGGCCGATTACGGACTCGAAGCCGATTTGTTCGAAGCCATTCCCGAACTGATGAAACAACTTTGAGGTTCACATGACATACCAAGCCCCCGTTCAGGATCTGATGTTCAACCTGCGCGAGGTGGCCAACCTCGAAGCACTTAGCCAGCTTCCAGGTCTACAAGACGCTGGCTTGGATACCGCGCAGGCTGTGCTTGAAGAGGCCGCACGTTTTCATGCCGAGGTGGTGGCACCGCTGAACCGCGTGGGTGACCAACAACCCAGTTCTTGGAATCAAGGGATGGTGACCACCACCCCTGGCTTCAAATCGGCATACGAACAATTTTGTCAAGCAGGCTGGCAGGGCTTGCAGCATCCACTCGAATTTGGTGGACAGGGCTTGCCTAAAAGCATTGGAGCCGCATGCGGTGAAATGCTCAACGCTGCCAATTTGAGTTTTGCGCTTTGCCCGTTGCTCACCGACGGGGCCATTGAGGCCTTGCTCACCGCAGCCAGCCCCGAACTCAAACGCACCTACCTTGATAAGTTGGTCAGCGGTGAATGGACAGGCACCATGAACCTGACCGAACCGCAGGCGGGATCTGACTTGGCTGCCGTGCGCACACGCGCCGAGCCACAAGCAGATGGTTCGTTCAAAGTGGTCGGCACCAAAATCTACATCACCTTTGGTGAGCACGACATGGCCAGCAACATCATTCATTTGGTGTTGGCACGTATTCAAGGCGCGCCCGAAGGCGTCAAAGGCATCAGTTTGTTTGTTGTGCCCAAGTTCTTGGTGAATGCCGATGGTTCTCTGGGTGCACGCAATGACATCACCTGTGTGAGCATTGAGCACAAGTTGGGCATCAAGGCCAGTCCTACCGCGGTGTTGCAGTATGGCGATGCCGGTGGCGCAGTGGGCTATTTGGTGGGTGAGCCCAACCGTGGCCTGGAGTACATGTTCATCATGATGAATGCGGCCCGCTTTGCGGTGGGGGTGCAGGGCATTGCAGTATCTGATCGCGCTTTGCAAAAGGCCGTGGCCTATGCCCGCGAACGCGTGCAAAGCCGACCGGTGGATGGCAGCACACCTGCTGCGGCTCCCATCATCGCCCACGCCGACGTGCGTCGCATGCTCATGAGCATGCGGGCCCTCACCGAAGGGG
>JBEDMU010000085.1:0-16015 GCA_041170945.1 Pseudomonadota bacterium | reverse complement strand
ATGGGCTATGGCAAGCGCTTGTTGGCGGCGCTACCCCCTATGACAAGGCTGCAAACCTCTGCTCAAGCCATGTCATGGGTTGAAGGGTTCACCACAGTTTCCACCACGGAGACTGGCTCTTAACACGGGCACTGGGGTTGCCCAAAAATTCGCTCTTGGGATAGTTGCTGCGCAACACCCGCAACGAATCGTCGCGCAGCGCAGTCATGCCCATGGCATCGTAGGATTGAGCCAAAATGGCCAATGCTTCTTCTTGTGCAGGAGCGCCTGGATAGTCTGCAATGGCCGTTTGGGCCCGGTTGATGGCGGCCAACCACACACCTCGTTTCACGTAATAGCGGGCCACGTTCACTTCGGCCTGTGACAACGCGTTCACGATGTAAGACATGCGTTGGCGCGCGTCGTCGGCATATTTAGATTTGGGAAAGCGAACCGTCAATTCTTTGAACGATTCATAAGAATCTTTGGCTGCTTTTTGGTCGCGTTCGCTCAAGTCTTGGTCACCTAGAAAACCAAACAAACCCAAGTTGTCATTGAAGTTGACCAAGCCGCGCAAGTACAGCGCGTAATCGTATGCCTCACTGGCGGGGTGAAGGCGCATGAAGCGGTCAATCACGGCCAAAGCCTGCGCTTGCTCACGCGCCTTGTAGTGCATGTAAGCCCGTTCCAGCTGCGCCTGTTGGGCCAAAGGGGTTCCAGCAGCACGACCTTCGAGTTTTTCGAACAACACAGCCGCTTTGTCGGTGTTACCTGCTTCAAGTTCGTCGCGTGCTTCTTGGTATATGCGATCTGGGCTCCAGGTGGATGTGTCGTTGCGGTCGGTTGTGCCCGCGCAACCGGTCAAAAACACACAAGTCGCCACCGCCACGGCGGCCACCGATAATTGGGTCATGTTGATCGCCTTTAAAACTCAGGAGGGTCCGAATGGACGCCTGACATGAAAAAAATTATATCGACCTTGGCTGAGCCTGAAATTTTGAGTGAGGATGGACTCGACTCTGAGGGGGTGGGGCTGTCTGACGCAAGCGAATGTTTGGAGTGGCGTGTAGGCGTTGAACAGCACGATATGCGCCTAGACAAGGCATTGGCCTTGTGGGTGCCCGCATGTTCGCGCAGTTATTTGGTGCAGCTCATGGAGCAAGGGGCTGCCAGTGTCAACGGCCGAGAAGTTCAAAAACCATCCCTCAAATTGCGAGCGGGCGACGATGTGGTGTTGCACATGCGTGCCGCGGTCACCCCCCAAGCCTTTGCTGCTCAAGACGTGGCCTTTGAAACAGTTTATGTTGACGAACATATTCGCGTGATCCACAAGCCCGCGGGTTTGGTCGTACACCCTGGGGCCGGCAACTGGGATGGCACCTTGTTAAACGGACTGCTGTTTCATGACTCGCAAGCAGCACAGGTGCCTCGTGCAGGCATTGTGCATCGCTTGGACAAAGATACCAGCGGGTTGATGGTGGTGGCGCGAACACGCCAGGCCATGGATGTGCTGGTGGAGCAAATGGCTCGCCGGGACATTGAGCGTTTGTATGTCGCCCTGGTTCATGGCCAATGGAAACTGGCTTCGTCTGTGACCTTTCAAGGGTGGATGGGGCGCGACCCAAGGGTTCGCACACGCATGGCATTGTGGCTTCATGAGTCGGCAGGGCTACGTTATTCGCGTACCCACGTTCAGCGCATTGATGGCCACGAGCAGGCTACATTGGTGGGCTGTAAGCTCGATACCGGTCGCACACATCAAGTTAGGGTTCATTTGGCGCATGCCAAACATCCATTGGTGGCCGATACGGTTTATGGGGGCAAGTCGGCTTGGGGTTTGCAGCGTCAAGCATTGCACGCATGCCGGTTGTCGTTGAACCATCCGCTTAGCGGCGATCGCATGACATGGGAGGCTGATTTGCCTTTAGACATGCAACAAGCCATCGCTGCATGCGGGCTTCAGTACAATGCCCACTGGATTTCCCAACTCAATCACCCATGACTGTACCCACCACCCAGTTGATTCTCGAAACCGCACTTCTTTGTGCGTCCGAGGCACTGCCCGTTAAAACCCTGCAAACGCTCTTCAGCGAAGAAGAGGCAGTGAGCAAGGACGAGATCGTTGAGCACCTGCAGGCATTGCAACAGTCTTGGCAAGACAAAGGGGTTGAATTGGTCGAGGTGGCCTCTGGCTGGCGCTTTCAGAGTCGTCCCGAAATGCGTCATTGGCTTGACAAACTCAACCCAGAAAAACCGCAGCGATACACACGCGCCACCCTAGAGACGCTGGCCATCATTGCGTATCGTCAGCCTGTGACGCGTGGTGACATCGAAGATATTCGAGGGGTCACGGTGAACTCGTTGTTGATCAAACAACTGGAAGATCGCGGTTGGGTTGAAACCATTGGGCACCGTGAAACTGCCGGTAGGCCCGGCCTGCTGGCGACCACCCGTCAATTTTTAGATGACCTGGGTTTGCAGTCTCTTGACCAACTTCCTGAAGTGGGCTCAGGTGATTTCGAAACCGCATTGGCCAGCCAACTCGATTTGAGCTTGAAAACCGAATCCATATCCGAAACTGAATCCGCACCAGAGCTTACGCCTAGCGTGGAGACTCCTCCAGACCCTCACGAAGGCACCGCTCCATGACCGATATCGAACGCCCCAAATTGCACAAGGTGCTGGCCCAGGCTGGGCTAGGCTCCCGCTTAGACATGGAAAAAGCCATTGCCGAGGGGCGCGTGTCTGTTGATGGTCAAGTGGCCCACGTAGGCCAGCGTATCAACGGAGATGAGCGCATTCGCATCGATGGCAAACAGGTTCGCGTCAATGCACAACCGGCCAAGGCCAGGGTTTTGGCCTACCACAAGCCCGTGGGCGAGGTGGTCACCCATAGCGATCCTCAAAGTCGCCCCACCGTTTTTCAAAACATGCCACGAATTCAGCGGGGCAAGTGGTTGTCGGTGGGTCGTTTAGATATCAACACCGAAGGGTTGCTGCTGGTCACCAATTCGGGTGACTTGGCCAATCGACTCATGCACCCCAGTTTTGGTCTCTTGAGGGTTTACGCTGCACGCGTCATGGGAGCCCTCACCGAAGAAGAGCGTCAACGCTTGCTTGACGGTATTGAGCTTGACGATGGCGTCGCCAAATTTGAGGCCATCGAAGACGAACGCAACGGAGAAGGGCTTAACTGCTGGTATCAAGTGACCATTGCCGAGGGGCGCAACCGAGAAGTTCGGCGCATGTTTGATGCGGTGGGGCACGTGGTCAGCCGCCTCATTCGTGTGCGTTATGGCTCGGTGGCTTTGCCTCGAGGACTGGCCCGTGGCAAATGGGTTGAGCTGAGCCCCAAAGAGGTTGACGCCCTGGCCAGTTCAGCAGGCATGAAAGTCGAACGACCCAGGCCCGCGGTCAAAAAGGCTGTGGGCCGTTCAAGTGTTTCCAGGGGTCGGTCGGTTGGGCCACGCCCAGCTACGCCTCGGGCACCCTCTGCGCCCACACGGGGTCGTCGGGGCTAAAAGTCCCCCTATATCGAGCTCTCAGTTAAAATAGAGGGCTTTAGACAACTTTTAACAACTCACTTTCTCGAAAGAACTCCATGGCTATTGAGCGCACTCTCTCCATCATCAAACCCGATGCCGTTGCCAAAAACGTGATTGGCCAAATCTACGCTCGTTTTGAAGCCGCCGGCCTCAAAATTGTTGCAGCCAAAATGGCTCACCTGTCACGCGGCGAAGCAGAAGCTTTTTACGCTGTCCACAAAGAACGTCCTTTCTTCAAAGACTTGGTCGATTTCATGGTTTCTGGCCCTGTCATGATTCAAGCCCTCGAAGGGGAAGGCGCGATTGCCAAAAACCGTGACTTGATGGGCGCGACCGATCCCAAAAAAGCAGCAGCCGGTACCATTCGCGCAGACTTTGCTGACAGCATCGATGCCAATGCAGTACATGGTTCTGATGCCCCCGAAACCGCAGCCGTTGAAGTCGCTTTCTTCTTCCCCGGCATGAACGTTTACTCCCGCTAATCCGGGGCTTATCTCCAGCGCAATGACGGTCAACCTACTCGACTTTGATCTCGAAGGCTTGACCGCATTCTGTGAACGGCTCGGCGAGCGTCGCTTCCGAGCCGTTCAGCTTTTTCGCTGGATCCATCAGCGCG
Organism: Pseudomonadota bacterium; assembly: GCA_041170945.1. Classification (GTDB taxonomy): domain Bacteria; phylum Pseudomonadota; class Gammaproteobacteria; order Burkholderiales; family Burkholderiaceae_C; genus RS62. The sequence goes on along the minus strand of JBEDMU010000085.1, from coordinate 11,875 downwards.
GGGTCAGCGATTTTTCGCAAATGACCGATTTGGCCAAGAGCTTTCGCGAAAAGCTGGCGGCAAATACCCACATTCAAGCGTTGCCTGTTCTCAGTCGTCAAGACTCTTCTGATGGAACCATCAAGTGGTTGTTTGATGTCGGGCAGGGCAACGCAGTTGAAACCGTTTTTATTCCCGAATCTGACCGCGGTACCTTGTGTGTGTCGTCGCAGGCAGGTTGTGCAGTGGGCTGTCGCTTTTGTTCAACCGGACATCAAGGTTTTAGTCGCAACCTGACGACAGCTGAAATCATCGCGCAGCTTTGGTTTGCTGAGTTTTGGCTGAAACAACACCTCAAGCGTGAAGACCGGGTGGTGACCAATGTCGTCATGATGGGCATGGGGGAGCCTTTGCAAAATTACACGGCGCTCATTCCCGCGCTTCGTACCATGCTCGACGATCATGGTTATGGATTGTCGCGTCGTCGGGTCACCGTCTCCACGTCTGGCATGACCCGCATGATCGATCGTTTGGCTCAAGATTGTCCTGTGGCGTTGGCGGTTTCATTGCATGCAAGCAACGACGAGTTGCGCGACCACTTGGTCCCTCTCAACCGCAAGCACAATTTAGAAGAGCTACTGGATGCTTGTCGTCGTTATATCCCTTTTGGTCCCCGTGATTTTGTGACCTTTGAATATGTCATGCTGGATGGCGTTAACGATCAACCGGAACACGCACAAGAACTGGTTCGACTCATGAAAAAGCCCGGTGCGCGGGTGCCATGCAAGTTCAACCTCATTCCCTTCAACCCTTTTCCTGAGTCTGGTTTGAAGGCCTCATCCCGCGTGGCTGTGGTGGCTTTTGCCAATATCCTCACCCAAGCCGGTATCGTGACCACCATCCGCAAAACCCGGGGTGACGATATCGACGCCGCTTGTGGTCAGTTGGCCGGAGAAGTGCTTGATCGCACCGATGCGGCGAAACGAATGCAGCAACGTCGACAAGATGACACCCACGTGATCCAATGGTCGCCGTCGCGTACCTCTCATCAGTAAACACACACATGATTGAAGAATCTACCTCTGCTGCTCCTTCTCCTGAGGCCAACGCTGCATCGGGCGTCATGATTGATGTCAACCCGCAGGCCCCGTGGTTGTCATTGCGCCAATTGCGCGAGGCGCAGGGGGTCCACATTGCATTGCTTTCTGCGCAACTCAAGGTCAGCGTTCCAACCTTGCAGGCGCTCGAAGAAGGGCGTTTTGATGTCCTTCCTGGAGGATCTTTTGCTCGAACCTTGGCTGCGAATGTGTGTCGTCATCTCAAGGTCGACCCGACTCCCTTGCTGTCTGCTTGGCCCAAAGCCAAATCCGGTGCACTGGCGCCTCCCAGTATCGTGGCACAGCATTCTGTGCGCATGACCGATACGCACATCCAAGCCCAACGCCAACGCCGTTGGGCCTGGGGTTTGGCTGTCAGTGCTTTGGTCATTGCGGCTTGGATTTGGTTTGTTCCGCCTTTGGGGCTGTTCGGGGGCGGTGGTGCTGTGCTGCCTCTCACCCCTGCAGCCGAAGGCGGCTCTGCTGATTCTGCTGATGCTGGTGCTTCGGTCGTGCTGGCCAGTGGTTCATCGGCTTCGGTGGACGGCAGAGCTGATTTGGCATTTCGTGCCAGTGAAAAATCTTGGGTTGAAATCAAAAAGGAAGACGGAACGGTGGTCTTCGCCAACCATTTGATGGCGGGTCAAACCCAAACGGTACGTGAATCGTTGCCGTTGATCATCACCATCGGCAATGCTGCTGGTGTGACGATGATGCAGGGAGGATCTGCCTTTGATATTGAACCGCATGTTCAACAAAACGTGGCTCGTTTTGAGGTGCGCTGATGAACAAGCTTTGCTTGCCCTTGAACCCCAATCAACCCCCCGCGCTCTCTAGGCCTGCCCGACGTCATAGTTTGCAGGGGCAGGTCAAGTGGGCCAATCAGGTGGTGACTGTCGGGGGCGACGCCCCAGTTCGGGTTCAGTCGATGACCAACACGGATACGGCCGATGCGGTGGCAACTGCCATTCAGGTCAAAGAACTGGCGCAAGCGGGTTCAGAGTTGGTTCGCATCACCGTGAACAACGACGAGGCGGCCCGTGCAGTGCCCTACATTCGAGAGCAGCTCGATCGAATGGGCATAGAAGTTCCGTTGATTGGTGACTTTCACTACAACGGTCACAAATTGCTAACCGATCACCCAGACTGTGCTCAAGCATTGTCCAAGTACCGAATCAATCCGGGTAACGTGGGCAGGGGCGACAAAAAAGACAAGCAGTTTGCCCAAATGGTTGAAGTCGCACTCAAGTACGACAAGCCTGTTCGAATTGGCGTCAATTGGGGCAGTCTCGACCCCGAGTTGTTGGCACTTCTCATGGATGAAAATTCTCGTCGAAGCGAGCCTTGGAGTGCCCGGGAGGTAATGGTGCAAGCCTTGGCCAGTTCGGCCCTCGACTCGGCTTCGGCAGCTGTTGCCCTGGGCATGCGTCCCGAACAGGTCATGTTATCTTGCAAAGTCAGTGGGGTGCAGGATTTGGTGTCTGCCTACCGGTTGCTATCGGCCCACACTCGTCACCCCTTGCACTTGGGGCTGACCGAGGCAGGAATGGGCGTCAAAGGAACAGTGGCCTCTGCAGCAGCTCTTTCTTTGTTGTTGCAAGAAGGCATTGGCGACACCATTCGAGTGTCGCTGACCCCAGCGCCAGGCGAGGCTCGTACACAAGAAGTGGTAGTGGCTTGCGAAATTCTGCAGTCCCTGGGGATGCGAGCGTTTGTTCCCAGCGTCACGGCTTGTCCTGGATGCGGTCGAACCACCAGCACCTTGTTTCAGGAGTTGGCCAAACAAATTGATGATTACTTGCGTGCAGCCATGCCCCGTTGGCGTTCTGAGTATCCTGGTTCCGAGTCGTTGAAGGTCGCCGTCATGGGCTGCATCGTCAATGGGCCTGGTGAAAGCAAGCACGCCGATATTGGCATCAGCTTGCCTGGAACTGGCGAATCACCTGCAGCCCCCGTCTTTATCGATGGCGAGAAGGCCATGACCTTGCGCGGTGAAAACATAGCTGTAGAGTTCCAAGACATTGTTGAAACTTACGTAAAAAACAAATGGCAGAAAAATTAACCGCCGTTAAAGGCATGAATGACCTTGCACCGCCTGATTCGGCGGCTTGGGAATGGCTTGAGGCCAAAATGCGCGCCCTCATGGCGCGCTATGGTTTTCGCAATGTGCGCACCCCCATTGTGGAGCCCACCTCTTTGTTTATTCGTGGTATCGGCGAGGTGACCGATATTGTCGAAAAAGAGATGTATTCGTTTGAGGATCGACTCAATGGAGAAGCCTTGACCTTGCGTCCCGAAGCAACTGCTGGAGTGGTGAGGGCCGCCATCGAACACAACTGGCTTTACGAGGGTCCTAAGCGTTTGTATTACATGGGCCCCATGTTTCGGCACGAGCGCCCACAACGCGGACGCTATCGTCAATTTCATCAATTTGGCGTTGAAGCCTTGGGTTTTGCAGGGGCCGACGTCGACGCTGAAGTTATTTTGATGGCCGCCGACTTGTGGACCGAATTGGGTTTGCGTGACGTGGCGCTTGAAATCAATTGCTTGGGTCAGCTCCATGAACGCGCTGCTCATCGTGAGGCATTGATTGCCTATTTGTCCGAGCATCTCGACGTGCTGGATGAAGAAGCCAAGCGACGTTTGCACAGCAACCCTTTGCGTATTCTCGACACCAAGAATCCAGCCATGCAGTCGGTGGTTGAGGCTGCTCCTAAACTCATTGACTTTTTGGGGGACGCTTCCCTGGCGCATTTGCGACAGCTGGAGTCCATTCTGACGGCCAATGGAGTTGAATATCGAATCAACCCTCGTTTGGTGCGAGGTCTCGATTACTACAACCTCACTGTGTTTGAGTTTGTGACCACGCAACTGGGCTCGCAAGGCACCATCTGTGCGGGTGGGCGCTACGATGGCCTCATGGCGCAAATCGGAGGCAAGCCCGCACCGGCGGTCGGTTGGGCGTTGGGTTTGGAGCGACTCATCGAGTTGTTACGTGAGCAGCAGTTGTTGCCTCACGCGCCAGCACCCGATATGTACGCTGTTGTGCCTGAAGGCGTGTCGGCGGGTGCCGTCGCCAAGGCCTGTCGTTCTTTGCGTCAAGTCGGTTGCCAGGTTTGGATGCATGCAGCCACCGATCAAGGGCAGGGCAGCATGAAATCCCAATTCAAGCGCGCCGATGGCAGCGGTGCCAAGTTCGCGCTTATTTTTGGCGAAGATGAACTCGCCCGAGGGGTGGTTTCGGTCAAGTCCTTGCGCTCATCTGCCGAAGGCGCGGTGGTGCAACAGGTCGAAGTCGAACTGGGAGCGCTGGCCTCTTGGTGGCAACAACAGTCCAACCCTCTACAATCCATCGTTTAATACCCCATATTCGACTACTTCCATGGCAACCCAACACCTCGACCTTGAAGAGCAGGAACAGCTGGCACAAGCAAAAGCGTTCTGGGCTCAATACGGCACCCTCATCACCACCGTGGTGACGGTACTGGCGCTCAGCTATGCAGGTTGGCAAGCGTGGCAGTTTTGGCAACGCAAGCAAGCGGTCGAAGTGGCGGCCTTGTTTGATCATTTTGATCAAGCCGTCTCGGCAGGGGACCTCACCCGCATCGATCGCGTCGTCAGCGACATGCGTGCTCACTCACCCAAGGCAGCTCTTACTCAGCATGCCATGATGCAAGCGGCGCGTATCAAGGCCCTGAAAGGCGATCAAGATGCCGCTATTCAGTTGCTTCAATCGGTTGCCACCGAATCAGGTCCAGAGGGTCTTCAGGCCATCGCTCGAGTTCGGTGGGCCACCCTGTTGTTGGGGCAAAACAAAGCCGACGCAGCGTTACAGGTGCTGCAAACCGAAGTTCCAGATGCCTTTGCAGGTTTGGTCAATGACCTCAAAGGAGATGCTTATCTGACCCAGGGCAAGCGCAACGAGGCTGCTCAGGCCTACCGTTTGGCCTTTAGCGCCTTGAACGATGATATGCCTCAAAAATCAATGGTTCGCATCAAGTTGCAAGCCCTTGGCATCAATCCCGACCAAACAGCCCCTGGAGTGGGTTCATGAATCGGCTCATGAGTTGGGTTTCATTCAAACGCCCATGGGCCGGTTGGGGCGCAATGGCCATGGCTTTGTTCATCTCGGCTTGTTCATCGGGACCTAAGCCTCCCAAGCCAGCCTCTTTGCCTGCAGTGGTTGGCGGTTTGTCTATTCAGCCTGTGTGGTCTGTGCAGATGGGGGCTGTCGATGAACATTTGCGATTGTCCGCAGCCAAAGGCATGGTTGCCATGGGCTCTGCAAAGGGTCAGTTGCGTGTGGTCGATGCGCAAACTGGCGCATTGCGCTGGCAGGCCCAAACCCGGGCCATCGCTGCCGGTGTTGGCTTTGACGGACAACGTTTGGCGCTCATCAATGACATCAATCAACTTGAAGTTTGGGTAGACGGCAAGCGTGTTTGGATGCAGCCTCTGACCGCTCGTGGGTTCACCCCCCCGTTGGTGGTGGGTGAGAGGGTATTTGCTCTCACGGCCGATCGTCAGTTGCATGCTTTTGACGGACTTACAGGTCGTACCCTTTGGTCACAGGTCGGTTCAGGTGAACCTTTGGTGTTGCAAGCTCCAGGCTTGTTGGCTGCTTGGGGCAATACCCTCTTGGTGGGTTGGGGTGAGCGTTTGGTGGGAGTCGATCCCCTCACAGGTCGCGCGCAATGGGATGTAGCCCTGACCATGGCTCGCGGTACGAACGAAATTGAACGTTTGCGTGACGCTGTTGCCGGAGTGCACGCTGCACCGGGTGTTGTCTGTGCTCGTTCATTTAATACAGCAGTGACTTGTGGCGATCCTGTGACCCGACAGCGTTTGTGGAGTGCCAATCGCGACGGCATCCAAGGTGTTTCGGGCAACGATCAGGGAGTTTGGGCCACTGATGGTTCAAGCCGTGTCACGGGTTGGGGTCTGCGCGATGGCAAAGAACTCTGGACACAAGACGCGTTGCTGCATCGGCAGGTCACAGCTCCTGTGGTGCTGGGCAAATCTTTGGCCGTAGGTGATCTGGATGGTTGGGTGCACTGGTTGTCGCTTGACAAAGGGGCTGTGATGGCTCGAATGCCTACCGACGGTTCTCGTGTGCTAGCCGCTCCCATCTTGGTGGGCAACACCGTGGTGGCACTGACCCAACGCGGTGGTGTTTACGCCTGGCGGCCACAATGAAACCTGTTATCGCTCTAGTGGGGCGTCCCAATGTGGGCAAGTCCACCCTGTTCAACAGGCTCACCAAATCGCGTGACGCGATTGTGGCCGACTATGCCGGTCTGACACGCGATCGGCACTATGGTCAGGGCCGATTGGGTGCGCGTGAATTCATTGTCATCGATACCGGTGGTTTTGAACCCAAGGCCGAAACCGGCATTTACCACGAAATGGCGAAGCAAACACGGCAAGCCGTGGCAGAGGCCGATGTGGTTATTTTTGTGGTCGATGCGCGTGAAGGGTTAAGTGGCCAAGATCATGACATTGCCAAGTACCTTCGTCGTCTTGGCAAGGCCTGTTTGTTGGTGGCCAACAAGGCCGAAGGCATGCGTGAGGGGATGCAGCTTTCTGAGTTCTTTGAGCTGGGTTTGGGCGAGGTGTTGCCCGTTTCTGCTGCACATGGTCAGGGCATCCGCTCCATGATCGAAGAAGCCCTCGATCGTTTGGATTGGCCCGAAGAAGACGAAGAAGAACCGACCGATCCACAGGCCATTCGAATGGCAGTTGCAGGTCGGCCCAATGTCGGTAAATCAACCTTGATCAATGCCTGGTTGGGCGAAGAGCGGTTGGTGGCTTTTGATATGCCGGGTACCACGCGTGACGCCATCACGGTTCCCTTTGAGCGCAAAGGTCAGCGTTTTGATTTGATTGATACCGCTGGTCTGCGACGCAAGGGCAAGGTGTTTGAGGCCATCGAAAAGTTTTCGGTTGTCAAAACCTTGCAAGCCATCGAAAACGCCAACGTGGTGTTGTTGCTTTTAGATGCCACCCAAGGCATCACCGACCAAGACGCGCACATTGCGGGATACATTCACGAAGCAGGTCGAGCATGTGTGATTGCGATCAACAAATGGGATGCCGTTGACGAATACGAACGAACGTTGGTTCAACGGGCTTTTGAACAGCGCTTGGCATTTATGCGATTTGCAAAAGTGCACACCATTTCAGCCATTAAAAAGCAGGGGATTGGCCCCTTGTGGGATTCCATAGCGGCTGCACATTCGGCTGCTATGCGCAAGTTGTCTACCCCGGTGTTGACCCGCACCTTGTTAGAAGCGGTACAGTACCAAGCCCCTAAACGCAGTGGGATGTTTCGCCCCAAGTTGCGTTATGCGCACCAAGGCGGAAGCAACCCTCCCATTGTGGTGGTTCACGGCAATTCGCTTGAACATGTGACAGATTCCTACAAGCGTTATCTCGAGGGTCGATTCCGCCAGGTATTCGACCTCACCGGCACGCCCTTGCGAATTGAAATGAAAACCAGCCACAACCCATACGACAAAGATTAATCACAGCCATATCGAATGGCTTTGTGCAGGCACCAAATGTCTGTGGTAAGGTATCTCTCCTACAACTGATCAACGAACACGGAAACATATCGTGAGCAATAACAAAGGCCAAACCCTACAAGACCCATTTTTGAACCTGCTGCGCAAAGAGCACGTTCCTGTTTCTATTTATTTGGTCAACGGCATCAAACTGCAGGGTCAAATCGAGTCATTCGACGCTTATGTGGTGTTGTTGCGCAACACAGTTACCCAAATGGTTTACAAACACGCCATTTCCACCATTGTTCCCGGGCGAGCTGTTAATTTCTCGTCGGCAACAGGTGACATGACCACTGAGTGAGCCACTCGCCTCAAGCCTTGATACCTGACGCTGGCAGCGCCAACGTGCTGCTGGTTGGGGTTGACTTGGGTTTGCCCGACTTCGATGGTGAACTCAACGAGTTGGGTCTGCTAGCCCAATCAGCAGGCTATCAAGTGGTCGACCGCTTGGCCTGCAAACGAAAAGCGCCCGATCCGGCTTTGTTCGTGGGAACCGGCAAAGCACAAGAAATTTTGGATTTGGCTCATGCGCAAGGGGCCACCGAGGTGTTGTTTGATCAGGCCTTGTCGCCCGCTCAACAACGCAACCTCGAGCGATTCATGGGCATGCCTGTCAACGATCGCACGCTCTTGATCCTTGAGATTTTTGCTCAGCGTGCGCGCAGCCACGAAGGCAAGTTGCAGGTAGAACTGGCACGTTTGCAATACTTGTCTACGCGCTTGGTGCGTCGTTGGTCACACCTGGAGCGACAGCGTGGCGGCGTGGGCCATCGGGGCGGCCCTGGCGAAACCCAAATTGAGCTAGACCGACGAATGATCGGCGAGGCCATCAAGCGCACCCGCACTCGGTTAGAGCAAGTCAAGCGGCAACGGCAAACCCAGCGCCGTCGACGCGAGCGTACTGGTACGTTCAAGGTGTCGTTGGTGGGGTACACCAATGCGGGCAAATCGTCCTTGTTTAACGCATTGGTCAAAGCCAAGGCATACGCCGCGGATCAGCTGTTTGCCACACTCGATACCACCACCCGACAAATGTATTTAGCTGAAGCCCAAGCCAGCATTTCTATTTCCGACACGGTTGGGTTTATTCGTGACTTGCCCCACGGTTTGGTTGAAGCGTTTTCTGCCACTTTGTTGGAATCGGTTGAGGCAGACTTGCTTTTGCACGTGGTCGATGCCAGCAGCAACAGGGTGCCCGAGCAAATGGCCGAGGTACAGTCGGTGTTGCACGAAATTGGTGCTGATACCGTCCCCCAAGTGGTGGTTTTTAATAAAGTAGACGCCATTGAACCGTCCCGACGTCCTTCGGTTTGGCACGATACCTTAGAGGTTGAAGGCGAAATTTTGGAGCGGGTGTGGGTGAGCGCCTTGCAATCCAAGGGTCTTGATGTGTTGCGCCACGTCATTGCACAACACATGTCACAATCTGACGCAAATCATTCTTCCATTTCTTCTTTGTCGACTTCAACCCATTTTTAAACGACATGGCCATTCGAATTCCTGCTCTTTTAATTTGGCGATCGCGCTTGCTGGGTATGTTCAACCTCAACGATGGACAGTGGGGCCGCGGCTCCTCCTCAGGCTCAACGCCGCCCCCCGATCAAGGTCAGTCTTCCAACAACGAAGACAGCCCTCGGCCCCAACGACCTGCAGGCCAAGATGGTCCTCCCGATTTAGATGAGCTGTGGAGAGATTTTCAAAACCGAATGGGAGGCCTATTTGGCAAGCGTCCCCGCGGCCCTTCGGGACCCCGCCAAGGAGGTGGGTATGAGCCTCCCAATCCGCGAGCAGCTCGTGTGGGCGCAGGCCTTGTCGCCAGTCTGTTGGTCTTGATTTGGTTGGGTACGGGCTTCTTTATTGTGCAAGAAGGTCAACAGGCCGTGATCACCCAGTTTGGCAAGTACCACAGCACGGTGGGCGCTGGTTTCAATTGGCGCTTGCCTTATCCCATACAGGCTCATGAAAAGGTTTTTGTGACCCAAATTCGCTCGGTCGACATTGGCAGCAACGCCATTGTGTCAGCCACTGGTTTGAAAGAGTCGTCGATGTTGACAGCCGATGAAAACATCGTTGACATCAAGTTTGCTGTTCAGTACCGCTTGTCCGATGCTCGAGCTTATTTGTTTGAAAGCCAAAACCCAGATGATGCAGTGATCAAGGCCGCAGAAACGGCTGTTCGGGAAGTGGTGGGAAAAATGCGCATGGACTCTGCCCTGGCCGAAGAGCGCGACCAAATTGCGCCCAACGTGCGCAGCCTCATGCAAACCATCCTCGACCGCTACCAAGTGGGTATAGAGGTGGTGGGCGTTAACCTGCAGCAGGGTGGTGTGCGCCCCCCAGAAGAAGTGCAGGCAGCATTTGACGACGTGCTCAAGGCAGCCCAAGAGCGTGAGCGTGCAAAAAACGAAGCACAGGCTTATGCCAACGATGTGGTTCCGCGCGCACGAGGCCAAGCTTCGCGCTTGCTTGAAGAGGCGCAGGCCTACAAAGCGCGTATCGTGGCGCAAGCCCAAGGTGACGCCCAGCGTTTCAACCGAATTTACGAAGAGTACCGAAAGGCTCCTCAAGTGACTCGCGACCGCATTTATGTGGACACCATGCGCGACATGTACAGCAACGTCACCAAGGTGGTCATTGAGTCCAAACAGGGATCCAATTTGCTGTACCTTCCGCTAGACAAAATCATTCAATCTACCACTCAGGATTCACTGAACGCCATTGGCGCTGCAGCATCTCCAGCGCCTGCTTCAACACCTGCGCCAGCTAGCGCTGCGACCAATCAAAGTGCAAACGCCAGTGCCCCAGCGCGTGAAAACCCCGCTAATTTGCGTGCTCGCGAAACCCGCTGATCAGAAGGTGTGAACATGAAAATGCAAATGAACAAAATTGGTTTTTGGATCACCACTTTGGTCGTGGTGTTGGCAGTGGTGGGCTCCAGCTTGTTTGTGGTCGACCAGCGTCAATTTGGCGTGGTGTATCAGTTTGGGCAAATCAAGTCGGTGGTCACCGAGCCAGGACTCAATTTCAAATTGCCACCGCCGTTTCAAAACGTCAGCTATATCGACAAACGATTGCTCACGCTCGATAGCACGGATACCGAACCCATGCTCACGGCTGAAAAGCAACGGGTGGTGATTGACTGGTATGTGCGCTGGCGCATCAGCGAGCCTTCTACCTATATTCGAAACGTGGGTTTGAATGAACGAGCTGGAGCTTTGCAGCTCAATCGTGTGGTGCGCGATGCCTTTCAAGAGGAAGTCAACAAACGCACCGTACAGCAGTTGCTGACGACCGATCGTGAGGCCTTGATGGCCGATGTGAAAAATCAGGTTCTTGAGGCTGTTAAGGGCGCAGACAAACCCTGGGGGCTCGATGTCCTCGACGTGCGTATCACCCGTGTTGACTACGCCGAAACGATTACCAAATCGGTTTATGACCGCATGGAAGCCGAACGCAAGCGCGTGGCCAACGAGTTGCGCTCTACCGGCGGTGCCGATGGTGAAAAAATTCGCGCCGACGCCGATCGCCAGCGTGAGGTGATTTTGGCCGAAGCTTACCGCGATGCTCAACGAATCAAAGGCGAAGGGGACGGTCAGGCAGCCCGCATTTACTCGGGTGCATTTGGCAAAGATCCAGCTTTTGCCAAGTTCTATCGCAGCATGGATGCCTATCGCAGCACGTTTAACAGCAAATCCGATGTCATGGTGATGGATCCCTCTTCTGAGTTCCTCAAAGCCTTGCGCAACGGCATGGGGTCAGGAAAGCCCTGATTTTTTCGATTTTCCCCCTCTCAGGCGGGTAAAATCTCAGCTTTGACATTACGCGCTGGGGTTTCATGTCCGCCTGGGTTTTGCCTGATCACATAGCCGATGTACTGCCATCCGAGGCCCGGCACATAGAAGAGTTGCGTCGCACGTTGCTCGATACCGCGCGCAGCTATGGCTTTGAACTCGTCATTCCGCCCTTAATCGAGCACCTCGAGTCGCTTCTGTCAGGGGCGGGCGAGGGCCTTGACCTCAAAACCTTCAAATTGGTCGATCAGGCCAGCGGACGGACCTTGGGATTGCGTGCTGACATCACTCCCCAAGTAGCCCGTATCGATGCGCACTTGCTTAACCGCAAGGGCGTCACCCGTTTGTGTTACGCAGGTTCTGTGGCGCACACGCACGTGGCTCACGCGCATGCCACACGCGAACCTTTGCAATTTGGCGCCGAAATTTTTGGTCACGAAGCCAT
>JBEDMU010000084.1:0-16635 GCA_041170945.1 Pseudomonadota bacterium | reverse complement strand
CTTCTAGGACACCTTCTGCCACCACGGGTGGTTCAGCGCCAGCCACTTGAGCTTCGTCGTCTAGAGCAGCCACCGTCACCGACAGGGTTTTGCGTTGACGTTCGCGCCAAACATCCATCTTTACCAACGAGCCAGGTTTCACGTTAGCGACAATTCGGGGCAAGTCAGCTGATTTTTCAATGATTTTGCCATCAAATGACAACACCACATCTCCGGGCTCTACACCCGCCTTGGCCGCTGGCGAGTCTTTTTCTACGCCCCCCACCAAGGCCCCTTTGGGTGCCTCCAAGCCCAACGAACCGGCCATTTCTTTGTCCACCTCGCCAATGCTGACCCCAATGCGGCCCCGGGTGACAAAGCCTTGGCTGCGCAACTGATCGGCCACCCGCGAGGCTTCGTCCATAGGAATGGCAAACGAAATACCTTGAAAACCGCCCGATCGGGAGTAAATTTGGCTGTTGATGCCCACCACTTCGCCACGCAGGTTGATGAGGGGCCCACCCGAGTTGCCAGGGTTGATGGCTACATCCGTTTGAATAAACGGCAAGAAATCACCTGTTTCACGTTGCTTGGCACTCACGATACCCGCGGTAACGGTGTTTTCGAGCCCATAAGGCGAACCAATCGCCATCACCCATTCACCGACTTTCAAACGATTCACATCCCCCAGTTTGACAGCGGGTAGCCCTTTGGCATCGATTTTGACCAAGGCCACATCGGTACGCTTGTCAGCGCCAATCAGTTTGGCCTTGAACTCACGCTTGTCGGCCATGGTCACGATGAGCTCATCGGAGTCATCAACCACATGTGCATTGGTCATGATGTAGCCATCGGCAGACACCACAAAACCAGAACCCACACCCGAGGGACGCAAAGGCGCTGTTGAATCGTCGGGCTGCTTGGGTTGCTGTCGAGGTTGGCGCGGCGCTTGTTGCCATTGAGGAGGCACTGGAATGCCAAACCGACGGAAGAACTCAAACATGTCGGGTGACCCCTCAGGCGACGAGTTGGCAGCGTTGCGTGCAGGCATGCGCTTCATGGTGCGAATGTTGACCACCGACGGACCCACCTGATCGACCAAAACCGAGAAATCGGGCAGCATCACCATGGGCGTGCCAGTAGGAGCTACAGATGAGGGAGCTGGTACCAGGGCCCAAACCGGTTGAGACAACCAGGCCAGGCTCAAGCCGGCCGCCACCGACGCAGACAACACGCGACTTTTCAGCGTACGAGACACAAGCATCACAAATCCTCCATGACAGGCGAATGTTTGATAGATGTGGTGATTGTGCTTGAATTCAAGAGGCCCCGGTCGTGAGAACACTTCTCCAAACGTGCCAAAGTTGTGCCCCTGCGTCTTGTCGACTTAGGCAGTGCAAACGTCTGCGTCCATCTGCTGTAACAAAGTGCACCCACACCCAATGTTGCGCATCCATGACCACGCGCAAGTCTTGCACAACTTGCCAATGATGCCCTTGCAAAGGCCGCCACTGCCAAACCACAACACCCTGTGATGCATCAAAGCGCAAATACGAGGGGTCGATATTCCAAGATCGAATCATCCAAATACTGAGAGCCCCTTGAATCAAGACCCCACCAGCCGCCCAAACGAAATGGGTTTCCCACCTATGAGACGCCGTGAGTACCCACAGCAACACCCCCATCGCTGCCACGGCCATCCACATGACCAAGACACGCCACCAAACAAAACGCCCCAACAGCAGAGTGACTGATGGGGCGTTGCTCATGAAGGTGAGTGCCACAAGGGGCAGTAAGGATGATCAGATGCGCTTGAACACCAAAGTTCCGTTGGTGCCGCCAAATCCAAAGTTGTTTTTAACGGCTACGTTGATGCGCATATCGCGTGCCGTGTTGGCACAGTAGTCCAAGTCGCACTCAGGGTCGGGGTTTTGCAGGTTGATGGTGGGTGGGCTCTTTTGGTGATGGATGGCCAACACCGTGAACACACTTTCAATACCTCCTGCCCCCCCCAACAAGTGACCCGTCATCGACTTGGTGGAATTGACGACCACTTGGCGAGCGTGATCACCCAAAGCCGCTTTGATGGCGTTGGTTTCGTTGACGTCGCCCAACGGTGTAGAAGTGCCATGCGCGTTGATGTAATCAACGCTGTCAGGATTCAGACCGGCATTGCGCAATGCATTGAGCATGGCACGACGAGGGCCATCCATGTTGGGAGCAGTCATGTGGCCAGCATCGGCACTCATGCCGTAACCTGCCAACTCGGCGTAAATACGAGCGCCACGCTTGACTGCGTGCTCGTACTCTTCGAGAACCATCACGCCAGAACCCTCGCCCAAGACAAAACCGTCGCGGTCTTTGTCCCAAGGACGAGAAGCAGCTTGTGGATCATCGTTGCGAGTAGACAAGGCACGCATGGCAGCAAATCCGCCCACGCCCAATGGCGATACGGTAGCTTCAGCGCCACCTGCCACCATGACATCGGCGTCGCCATACTCGATCAAACGAGCGGCTTCTCCGATGCTGTGCAAACCGGTGGTACACGCCGTGACAACTGCCAAATTAGGGCCCTTGAAGCCATAACGAATCGACACGTGGCCCGAGATCATGTTGATGATCGAGGCTGGCACGAAGAAAGGGGAAATGCGGCGAGCCCCGCGCGACAAGTACTCGGTGTGGGTGTCTTCGATGAACGGCAACCCCCCAATACCCGAACCAATGACGCAGCCGATGCGCTCGGCCAATTCAGGAGACAAGGCATCGCCCGTGGGCAGGCCACTGTCTTGCACCGCCTGAGCTGCTGCTGCAATGCCCAAGTGGATGAACCTATCCATCGTTCGTGCCTCTTTGGCAGTGATGTAGGTTTCGACGTTGAAATCTTTCACTTGTCCGGCAATTTGCGCAGACAAGCCAGAAGCGTCAAAGGCGGTGATTTTGTCGATGCCCGAACGGCCAGCCAGCAGGTTGTCCCAAGCTTCTTGGACTTGGTTACCTACAGGGCTGACGCATCCAAGACCCGTCACCACAATACGGCGGCGGCTCATGGACAAACTCACTTCTGATGAGTGGTGGCGTAGTCGATGGCTTCTTGAACGGTGGTGATTTTTTCAGCGTCTTCATCGGGGATTTCGATGCCGAATTCATCTTCCAGCGCCATGACCAGTTCGACAGTGTCGAGAGAATCAGCACCCAGGTCGGTGGTGAACTTGGCTGCGGGAACGAGTTTGGACTCTTCAACGCCCAGCTGTTCTGCAATGATTCGTTTGACACGTGCTTCGATATCGCTCATAGGTCCCTCTGAGGGTAGTTGGAAAAAAAGAAATGCCATGGCATTTTAAGCCATGAACATGCCTCCATTGACATGGAACTCTTGTCCCGTGATGTAGGAAGCTTGCGAACCCGCTAAAAATGCCACCAAAGCGGCAATATCTTCGGGCTGACCCAGTCGTCCCAAAGGAATTTGGGTTTTCAGGGCTTGTTGCTGTTCTTCGCTCAGCGCGGCAGTCATGTCGGTGGCAATAAAACCGGGCGCGACACAGTTAACGGTGATTCCCCGGCTGCCCAGCTCACGAGCCAGGGAACGGGTCATGCCTGCCAAACCTGCTTTTGCAGCGGCATAGTTGGCCTGGCCTGGGTTACCAGACGCGCCTACAACAGAGGTGATGCTGATGATACGACCTTGACGTTGCTTCATCATGGGCTTGATCACAGCCCGACTGAGTTGAAAAACAGCCTTCAAATTGGTATTGAGGACAGCGTCCCAGTCGTCGTCTTTCAGGCGCATGGCCAACATGTCACGGGTGATTCCAGCGTTATTGACCAACACATCAAGGCGCCCATGGTCGCTCACCAGTTGATCCACCAAGGCTTCAGCCGCTGCTTTGTCGGTGACATCCAGTCGCACCCCCTTGCAACCAGGGTAAGCCGACAATGCCGAAGAAATTTTGGCGGCTCCCTCGTCAGAGGTTGCCGTGCCGACCACCTGCGCTCCCTGAATAGCCAATGCTTGGGCGATGGCGGCGCCGATTCCACGTGTGGCCCCCGTGACCAAGGCCACTTGACCTTGTAAAGAAGAAATTGCGGGAATGCTCATGAACACAGGCCTTTCACTTCTTGCAACGAGGCGGGATCAAACAGGGCTGCCGCAGGTACCTCAGGCAGGATACGCTTGGCCATACCAGCCAACACCTTGCCCGGACCACATTCGACCACCGCGTCGATGTTGTGCTGGGCAATGGCTTGCATGCACTCGACCCAGCGCACAGGACCTGCTGCTTGACGCACCAATGCGTCGCGGATGTCTGATGGCTCGTTGCAAACCGCCACATCAATGTTATTAACGACCGGGATGCGCGCAGGCTGAAGTTCGACCGCGGCCAAATGTGCTTGCAAACGCAAAGCTGCAGGCTTCATGAGGCTGGAATGAAAGGGCGCAGACACTGGCAAAGGCAAGGCACGTTTGGCGCCGGCCGCTTTGATGACCTCACAGGCTTTTTCTACCGCCGCTTTAGAGCCGGCTATGACCGTTTGCATGGGATCGTTGAAATTGACCGCCTCAACCACCGCGCCAGACCCCAGTTCAGACTGAACTTGTGCGCACAGAGCGACCACCTGAGTCGCATCCATGCCCAAAATAGCCGCCATGGCGCCCTCGCCCACCGGAACAGCCTCTTGCATGGCTTGTGCGCGCAGACGGACCAACGGAGCAGCTTGGGCCAGTGTCAACACCCCGGCGGCTACCAAGGCAGCGTATTCGCCCAATGAGTGTCCCGCCAACACCACGGGCTCTTGCCCCCCCTCGTGCAACCAAGCGCGATACGCAGCCACACCCGCCACCAACATCACCGGTTGCGTATTGGTGGTGAGAGACAACTCTTCTTTGGTGCCACTGGCAATGAGGGCGCCTACGTCTTGCGACAAGGCGGCCGAGGCTTCAGCCAACACTTCACGCACGGCAGGGTGATCACCCCATGCATCGAGCATGCCCACAGACTGAGAACCTTGCCCCGGAAAAACAAACGCCAAACGCTTCATGTAAAGAAAAACCTTGGTAAAAAAGGCGACAGGGACGCATATTAGCCCACGCCGGATTCAGCGAACTTACATCAAGCTCACATGCGCAACAGGGTAGCCCCCCAGGTGAATCCACCCCCCACACCCTCAAGCAACACATGTTGCCCAGGGCGAATTTTGCCATCTCGCACTCCCTGATCGAGGGCCAAAGGAATAGAGGCAGCAGAAGTGTTGCCGTGCTGATCGACTGTTACGATCACTTTATCGGCATTTAACTTTAATTTACGCGCAGTTGCCTGCATGATGCGTATATTGGCTTGATGAGGCACCAGCCAGTCAATGTCGTTGGAGGTCATGCCCGCTTTGTTCAATACTTCGGTTGCCACGTCGCCCAATAGCCCAACTGCCAGCTTGAATACCGCCTGACCATCCATCTTGAGGGTGGGATCTCCCAGCACCTTGCCACCACAAACGGTTCCCGGTGTCTCCAAGATGCTGCGGTAAGAACCGTCGGCATGCAACGCACTGGCCAGCAAGCCTGGGCCTTGTCCATCGTGCTCCACGCTTTCAAGCACGACAGCACCAGCGCCATCGCCAAACAAGACGCAAGTGGTGCGATCGTTGAAATCAAGGATACGAGAGAAAGTTTCAGCTCCTACCACCAACGCGCATCGAGCCGATCCGGCCCGAATCATGGCATCGGCGACCGTAAGTGCATACATAAAACCACTGCAAACCGCCTGAACATCAAAAGCCGGGCACCCGGCCGCACCCGCCACCTGCCCCTGAGCCAACGCATGTTCGCCGAGCTTGTGCTGCAAGATGGTGGCGGTAGACGGAAACACCATGTCTGGGGTTGAGGTGGCCACAATGATGAGGTCGACGTCGCTGACTTGGCGCGAGGCCGCTTGCAGGGCGCGCAATGAAGCCTGCAAAGCCAAATCACTGGACGACTGCTGGTCAGAAGCGTAATGACGCGCATGAATGCCAGTTCGCTCAACGATCCAGTCGTGACTGGTTTCGATGCCACGCTGCGCCAACAAGGCAGCCATGTCTTCGTTGGTCAAGCGCCGCTCGGGCAAATAACCGCCCGTTCCAGTGATGCGTGAGTACTTCATGAATCAGATCGAAGTGGGAGTGGCTGCAGGCTGCAGCAAGTCTTGGGCATGCGCAAGACGCTGACGCACACCCTCAAGCAATTGGTGACGGGCCGCCTCGTAAGCTCGATCAAGCGCACAACCAAAGGCAAATGCATCGGCCGAACCATGACTTTTGAAAACCAAACCCCGCAGACCCAGCAATGCAGCGCCGTTGTATCGACGGGGATCGACCCGCTTTTTGAAACTTTTGAGAACCGGCAGGGCCACCAAACCAGCCAACTGGGTCAGGAGGTTGGCTCCAAACGCCGATTTGAGCAGCGAACCAATCATGCTGGCCGTGCCCTCTGCAGCCTTGAGGGCCACATTGCCCACAAACCCATCACAAACCACGATGGACACTGTGCCCTTGAAGATATCGTTGCCTTCTACGTTGCCATAGAAGTTGAGGTCTCCGTGTTGGCCCGCTTGGCGCAACAACACCCCAGCCTGTTTGATGACTTCACTGCCCTTGATGACTTCTTCACCCACATTGAGCAACCCCACCGTGGGCGACGAATCTGAGGTAGTGGCAGCCACCAAAGCAGAACCCATGATGGCAAATTGCAACAGATGCTCGGCCGAACAATCGACGTTGGCACCCAAATCGAGCACGGTGGTGGCACCACCACGCACATTGGGCAGTTGTGAAGCAATCGCGGGACGATCGATACCATCGAGGGTTTTGAGAACGTAGCGAGAAACTGCCATCAGGGCTCCGGTGTTGCCAGACGAAACCATGGCATGAGCCCTGCCCTCTTTGACGAGCTCTGCCGCCACACGCAAAGAAGAGTCTTTCTTGCGACGCAGGGCCAGCTCAACCGGATCGTCCATTTCGACGACCTCGGTGGCCTCAACCCACTCGCAACGAGGGTGAGTCGCCAAAGCACCTGCTTGCTCGCGGGCTTGGGCGGTGCCTACCAGCAACAGACGAGCTTCAGCATGCCGCTGAAGAAACTGCGTGCAGGCGGGCAAAGTAGATGCAACAGAGGCGTCGCCTCCCATCACATCTACAGACAAAACGATAGCCATTCGGGTACTAGACCCCTAGCAATCGTGAATCAAGCCTCAGATTTGGTCTTGAGGACCTTGCGACCGCGGTAAAAACCGGTGGGGCTGATGTGATGACGCAGGTGCACTTCGCCTGTGGTGGGCTCAAGAGCAATACCAGGCACGTTCAATGCATTGTGTGAACGGTGCATGCCACGCTTAGAAGGCGATTTCTTGTTTTGTTGGACGGCCATGATGGCTCCCTAGAAATTGAATTCGGAAAAACCTTGGATTGTATCTTGTTTTATTCTGACAAATCAAGACCCTGACTTCTTCAGTGCAGCCAGCTTGGCAAACGGGTTTTCGGGCACCTCTAGCACCTCGGGGGCCAGATCGAGAGGCAAATCACACGCATCGTGCTTCACAAATGCGGGCAACGCCATGATCAACTCGTCTTCCAATAAGGCCAAGAGGTCCACTTCACCCTCTAAGGCGAGCACGTCTTCTTCAGAACCCTCATCTTGTTGAGCAGCTTGCGCTTCTGTGTCTACCCAGCGATAAGTTTGCTGCAATTCAACCTTTTGTGGGCATGCGTCCAAACAGCGCTGACAAGTCAGGGGCAATTCGGCGTGAGCCGTCCAACGAGACCACAATTGCGGCTGGAGCTCTCCGATCGGACGCTCCCACCAGACCTCAAGCGTTGCCGACACCCGACCACTGGCGCGATGTTCAGGGTGTAACTCCTGAGCCAACCGCGGAAAGTCGCCCATCTCCCACTCACCCACGCGCACGCCGGGCTCTTCGTTGGCCAGTGCCTTGAGGTCTATTCCATGCCATTGAGTCGATTTCATGCCCCAGAGTGTATGACAATGGGGGTCTTCCAACGCCATACGACTTGCCATGCAGATGCCTTGCCCCCTGATCTTGGGTTCAACGTCCATATACCGGCGCGATTTGTTGCTTCGTCTGAACATGCCCTTTGAAGTGGCCAAGCCCGATGTTGACGAAACTCCTTTGCCCCACGAATCACCAGCCCAGTTGGCTATGCGACTGGCCTTGGCCAAGGCTCGTGCCGTGGCATCCCAGCACCCTCATGCATGTGTGATTGGCAGCGACCAAGTACTCGATCTAGACGGTGAATGCGTAGGCAAGCCCCTCACCCATGCCAATGCCACCCTGCAGTTGCAGCGCATGCGTGGGAAAAGCTTGGTTTTTCACACCGCCGTGGCCGTGGTGCATGCCCAGCGGCAACACGAAGAGGTGCGCAACGTCATCACTCGGGTTCAGTTTCGCATGCTCAGCGACGAGGCGATTGAGCGTTATTTGTCACATGAGCAACCGTACGACTGTGCTGGCAGCGCCAAAAGTGAAGGCCTTGGAATCAGCTTAACCCAGGCCATCCAGAGCGACGACCCCACCGCCCTGATTGGCTTGCCCCTGATTGCCGTATGTGACATGTTGCGAAATACGGGCTTTGATTTGCCATGAGTTCAACCCACGCACGCTTGCTGCTGATTCCCACCCCTCTTGATCACGGCATCGATTCTGAATGCGTCAGCGAGGGTGAAGCACCTCTGAACACATGGATACCAGAGAGCACCCTGCAGGCCGCAGCCAGTTGCGGTGTATGGATATGTGAAAACGCCAAATCGGCGCGACATTTCCTCAAGCGCTTATCGCTGACCCACGCGTTACCCGCCCCCCTGCAGGAGTTGCAACTGATCGAAATGCCACGCGAAATGCACAAGCGGGGCGACCATCGGTCAGCTGCTTTTGGGCAATGGGCGCAACAAGCTCTTGAACCTGCCTTGCATGGCCAAACCGTGGCCTTGGTTTGCGAAGCTGGCATGCCGGCCATCGCCGACCCTGGGTCATCGGTGGTACGACAAGCTCATCGCATGGGAATTGCCGTGGTTCCTTACGTTGGCCCCAGCTCCCTGATTCAAGGATTGGCTGCCAGCGGCTTAAATGGTCAGCAATTTGCCTTCAATGGCTATCTGCCACTGGGCGATGAACGCATGCTGCGCATCAAACAACTTGACGCTTGGGCTCATAAAAGTGGGCAAACCCAACTTTGCATCGAGACCCCCTACCGCAATCAAGGACTGCTTGATCACTTGCTCAAAACCTTGCGCTCAGACACTCGCTTGGCGATTGCTGTCAACATAGGCACCAGCGCAGAGAAGGTCTACAGCGCCAAGGTTTTAGACTGGCGCAACCAATCATGGGCGCAATCCATCAAGGGGCCCGCTGTCTTTATGTGGGGACCTGACTCAGACTGATTCACGCTTGAGCGCGGGGAACAAAATCACATCGCGAATGCTGGGGCTGTCGGTGAGCAACATCATGAGACGATCGATGCCAATGCCGCACCCTCCAGTGGGCGGCATGCCGTACTCGAGCGCACGCACAAAGTCGTGATCGAAAAACATGGCTTCATCATCGCCACCATCTTTGGCAGACACTTGAGCCAAAAAGCGCTGCGCTTGGTCTTCGGCGTCATTGAGCTCGGAAAACCCATTGCCAAACTCTCGACCAGTGATGTAAAGCTCAAAGCGCTCGGTCACCTCTGGACGGGTATCACTGGCGCGTGCCAATGGAGAAATTTCGACAGGATGCTCACAAATGAAGGTGGGGTTCCAAAGCTTGTCTTCAACCGCCTCTTCAAAATACATCACTTGCAACGATGTGAGGGACTTGCCATTCAGCTGTTTGGCCTCGACGCCCATTTTCTGTAGCTGCTGACGCAGCCAATCGGCATCGCCAACACGCTCTCCTGCATCGGTGTAGCGTTCAATGGCTTGCAAAATGGTCAGGCGCTCAAATGGCGCCTCTAAGTCGACATCGCGCCCTCCGTAGGTGAGGTGCATGGTGCCTACCGCCTTCATGGCTGCATCACGAATCAAGGTTTCGGTGAAGTTCATCAAATCGAGGTAGTTCCAATACGCCGCATAGAACTCCATCATGGTGAATTCTGGATTGTGACGTACCGAAATACCTTCGTTGCGGAAGTTGCGGTTGATTTCAAACACACGTTCAAATCCACCCACGATCAGACGCTTGAGATACAACTCGGGAGCAATACGCAAGAACATCTCTTGATCAAGCGCGTTGTGATGAGTGACAAACGGACGTGCATTGGCGCCACCTGGAATGGGATGCAGCATGGGGGTTTCGACTTCTAGAAACCCATGCTGAACCATGAATTCGCGAATTCCACTGACCGCTTTGCTGCGAGCCACAAAACGACGGCGAGCTTGTTCATCGGTCATCAAATCGACGTAACGCTGCCGGTATTTGATTTCTTGATCGGCAACCCCGTGAAACTTGTCGGGCATGGGACGCAAACTCTTGGTGAGCAACCTCACTTCGGTGGCATGTACCGTCAACTCGCCTGTTTTGGTTTTGAACAGTTTGCCCTTGGCGGCCACTATGTCGCCCAGATCCCAGTGCTTGAAAGTTTGGTGAACTTCTTCACCCACGCTGTCGTTGTTCAAGTAAATCTGTATGCGTCCGCCTGATGGACCTAAAGATCCATCTTGCAGGGTGGCAAAACTGGCCTTTCCCATGACGCGCTTGAGCATCATGCGTCCAGCAACCGATACCTCTATGTGTTTGCCTTCAAGCTCTTCTTTGGAAAAAGTGTCGTAACTCTCAAACAGCACCTGTGCGTGATGACCAGGCTTGAAATCATTGGGAAAAGCGGGCTGCCCTTTCGATGAACATACCTGACGCAATGCCTGCAGCTTATCGCGACGCTCGGCCATGAGTTGGTTTTCATCGTGCAAAGCCACTTCTGTGGCTGCTGGTGCGGAAGTAGAAGTGTTCATCAGAGCAGAGATTATTCGCCCAAGTAAGCGGCGCGCACCTTGGGATCGTCAAGCAACAATTTGGCGTCCCCAGTCATCGTGATCAAACCGGAGTCCATGACATAACCACGATTGGCCGCTTGCAATGCCAATCGAGCGTTTTGCTCGACAAGCAGCAGCGTCATGCCACGTGAAGAAACATCTCGCACGACTTCAAAGATTTTCTCAACCATGATGGGAGACAAGCCCATCGAGGGTTCATCTAACAGCAATACCTTGGGTCGCGCCATCAATGCTCGGGCCATGGCCAGCATTTGCTGCTCACCACCGCTCAAGGTTCCAGCCAACTGAATGCGACGCTCTTTGAGTCGGGGAAACAAATCGAACATCTTTTCAATATCCGACTCGATTTCGTTGTCTTTTCGAACATAAGCACCCATCTGCAGGTTTTCGGTGATGGTCATGCGGGTGAACACACCGCGACCTTCAGGCACCATCACCAAGCCTTGCTTCACCAAATTCCAGGCCCCTTGACCCTTGATGCTTTGACCCAGATATTCAATGTCACCATCTGACGGCATCAAGGTGCCGGTAATGGCTTTCATGGTGGTGGTTTTGCCAGCCCCATTGGAGCCAATCAACGTCACCAACTCACCCTCTTTGACTTCGAGATCAATGCCCTTGACAGCCTGAATGCCACCGTAAGCGACCTTGAGTCCTTTGACTTTCAACAATGTGTTGCTCATGACGATTCCTGCTTAATGTCCGGAGCCCAAATAGGCATCAATCACCGCTTGGTTGCGCTGCACATCTGCAGGCGTACCTTGCGCAATGGCCTTGCCGTAGTCGAGCACGGTGACTCGATCGCACAAGCCCATCACCAATTTCACATCGTGCTCAATCAGCAACACAGTGCGATTGTCTTGGCGGATGCGATCGATCAATTCGCGTAATTGCACTTTTTCGGTGGCGTTCATGCCTGCTGCAGGCTCATCAAGCGCCAATAGCGCCGGATCAGTCGCCAAGGCACGGGCGATTTCTAGGCGACGCTGGTCGCCATAAGACAACGTACGAGCCTTGAAGTCGGCGTATTTGGCAATGCCCACGTACTCAAGAAGCTCACGGGCTTTTTGCGCAATTTCTTGCTCTTCGCGACGGAACGATGCCGATTTAAATATGGCACCCACCAAACCGGAATGGGTTCGAACATGGCGTCCGACCATGACGTTTTCTAGCGCCGTCATTTCAGCAAACAACCGAATGTTTTGGAATGTTCGTGCAATACCTGCCTTGGCCACCTCGTGCACCGCTGTGGGCACATAAGGTTTGCCTGCCAGCTCAAAAGAACCAGAGTCTGGGGTGTAAAGGCCCGTGATCACGTTAAAAAACGTGGTCTTGCCAGCACCGTTAGGGCCAATTAATCCATAAACCTGACCGCGGTGGATTTCAATTCCCACCTCGCTCAAGGCCTGCAAACCGCCAAATCGTTTGGAAACGTTGGCCACTTTCAAAATCACTTCAGTCATGGCCACTCCTCAATGGGTCAACGATTTGCCGTGCTCAGGAGACGGCCACAATCCGCGCGGACGCAACAACATCACCACAATCATGGCCAACGCAATCAACAGTTGGCGCAAGATCTCGGGTGCCAGGCGACCATCAGTCAGCTGGGTCAGCGGACCTGCTGCATGACGCAACAACTCAGGCAACCCAGCCAGCAACAGGGCTCCCAACACCACCCCGGGGATGTGCCCCAAACCACCCAATACCACCATCGCCACGATCATGATGGACTCCATGAGGGAGAACGATTCGGGGGACACAAAGCCTTGGAAAGCCGCAAACATGACGCCCGACATTCCACCAAACGAAGCGCCCATGCCAAACGCCAACAACTTGAGGTTGCGAGTGTTCAAGCCCATGGCTTTGGCTGCAATTTCGTCTTCACGAATCGCCATCCATGCACGGCCAATGCGTGATTTTTCGAGGCGGTAGCAGATGAAGATGGTGAACATCACCATCAGCAAGAACAAGTAGTAATACAAGGAGACGGATTCAAAGCGGATAAATCCCAGGTCGAGCGCCTTGGAGAAATCAATACCAAACCAGCGCACTGGCTCGATTTGCATCAACCCTTTGGGACCGTTGGTGATGTTGTATGGACGATCCAAGTTTTGCATGAAGATACGAATAATTTCACCAAAACCCAAGGTCACAATGGCCAGGTAGTCACCACGCAACTTCAGCGTGGGCGCCCCCAGCAACATTCCCACCACGCCAGCCACAAAAACCGAAACCAACAAGACCACCCAAATGTTGCTAGGAACTCCGTTGGGGAATCCTTGTGCAATGGATTCAAACGACTGCACCAAATGCGGCGAGCTGAGGAGACCGTACAAATACGCCCCCACAGCAAAAAACGCCACATAACCCAAATCGAGCAGGCCAGCATAGCCCACCACAATATTGAGACCCAAGGCCAGCATCACGTACAACAGGGCCATATCCACGATACGGACCCATGCATTGCCAAAGGGTTGCAGCAAGAAGGGCAGCACCAGCAAGCCAATGCCGCAGATCAGAAACAGAATAAATTTATTGCGTTGAGAGTTCATGATGGGTTCCTCACGCACGATCGGCCACTCGTTCACCCATCAAGCCCGAAGGACGCAGGGTCAACACGATGATGAGCACGACAAAAGCAAAAATATCGGAGTATTGGCTTCCCAAAACTCCACCCGTGAGAGCTCCTAAATAACCAGCGCCGATGGATTCGATCAAGCCCAGGGAAATGCCCCCCACCACGGCACCAGCCAAATTCCCGATACCCCCAAACACAGCTGCCGTGAACGCCTTCAATCCGGGCATAAAGCCCATGAAGTGTTGAACGGTACCGTAGTTGAGCGCCCACATCACACCTGCCAAAGCGGCCAAGACGGCACCAATGACAAACGTGACAGAAATGATGAAGTCAGGCTTGATGCCCATCAGGCCAGCCACCCGCGGATTTTCAGCCGTGGCACGCATGGCACGACCCAAGCTGGTGTGATTGACCAACCACAGCAAAATCGCCAAGGTGACAGCAGTGGCTCCCAAAATGAACACTTGAGTAACCGACATCACCGCCCCACCAAATTCCAATGGCTCAAGCGGCATGACTTGGGGCATGGGTTTGGGGTTGGGTTTCCAAATGATCATGGCCAAGGTTTGCAACAACAAGGACATCCCGATGGCCGTGATGAGCGGGGCCAGTCGAGGAGAGTTGCGCAAGGGTCGATAGGCCAATTTCTCAATCGTGAAGTTGAGAGTGCCGCACACCACAAATGCCACCAAAATTGAAAGCACCAGCATGACCCAATGTGGGGTGTCAGGCATGGCTTCCATCATGAGGCTGATCACCGTCCAACTGGTGAGCGCGCCCACCATCAGCACGTCGCCATGGGCAAAGTTGATCAAGCCAATAATGCCGTACACCATGGTGTAGCCCAAGGCCACCAACGCGTACATGCTACCGAGGACGAGGCCATTGATGACCTGTTGAAGCAATACGTCCATCTTGTGGGTTCTCCTGTTTACTTCGCCAACCCGGGTTGGGTTGTTGAAAGCTGTCGCTCAGTTTGGTAAGTTTGTATGCGACAAGCAAATGGTCGATTCTAGCCTTTTCAAGAGCCTTTCTGACCCTTAAGCCACTCCAGCTTTTCCCTAATTTTCGCCTCCAGCCCTCGGTTGGTCGGCTCATAAAAGACTTGCGAGGCCATGTCGTCTGGCCAATATCTCTCACCAGAGGCGACGGCGTCGGGCTCATCGTGCGCATACCGATAGCCTTTGCCGTATCCCAATTCTTTCATCAATGGGGTATGAGCGCCCCTGAATCGCAAGGGAACTGGGCGGGTGCCATCGCGCTTGACCCAATCTCGCGCCTGGTTGTAGGCCTGATAAACCGCATTGGACTTGGCTGAAACAGCCAAATAGACCACACACTGCGCCAAAGCCAACTCGCCTTCGGGGGAGCCCAAGCGTTCGTACGTTTCGGATGCGGCCAAAGCCAACTGCAAGGCCCGGGGATCGGCCAATCCGATGTCTTCAACAGCCATGCGCACCAAACGACGCGCCACATAAAGGGGGTCGACGCCACCATCAAGCATGCGAACCATCCAATACAAGGCCGCATCGGGATCGGATCCGCGCACCGATTTGTGCAGGGCACTGATGAGATCGTGAAATTGATCGCCCTTTTTGTCAAAACGGCGCAACTGTTGTCCCAATGTTTTTTCAAGCCAGTCACTTTGCAGCGGCGATGTCAACTGCTGCGCCGCAGCCGCATGCGCCAAGGTTTCGATGGCGTTGATCAATCGCCTGGCATCGCCGTCGGCAAACCCCAACAAGCGATCAAGCGCCTCTGGGCTAAATTCAGGGCAAGCAGCCGCCTTGAAGGCACGCTGCGCGAGTAGGGTCAACTCTTCACGCGACAACGATTCGAGGACGTACACCACACTGCGCGACAGCAGCGCCGAATTCACTTCAAACGAGGGGTTCTCAGTGGTGGCCCCTACCCAGGTAAAGAGACCCGATTCGATGTAAGGCAAAAACGCATCTTGCTGGCTTTTGTTAAAGCGATGCACTTCATCAACAAACACCAAGGTATGTCGAGGCACCAAGCCGCTGGCCGCCTGCTGCGCACGCTCTACAGCCTCGCGTATGTCTTTGACGCCCCCCATGACCGCGCTAATAGCCACAAACTCGGCATCGAACGCTTGCGACATGAGACGAGCCAACGTGGTTTTCCCCACACCGGGCGGGCCCCACAAAATGCAGCTGTGTGGACGCCTTGACTCGAAGGCCACTCGCAACGGCATGCCAGGGCCTAGCAGTTGCTGCTGCCCCACCACCTCTGACCAGTGGCTTGGGCGCAAGCGCTCTGCCAGCGGCACTTGGGTCATAGCTTGACCACCTCGGTTGCCGCAGGAATGACAAACTCAAACCGGCGCTCAGAATGCTGCACTGGACTTTGCCAATTGCTTAACAACACCTCAAACCGTTGGCCCATTGCATCGGTTGTTTCGATTTTTTGCAGGCCCTGGGGACCAAATTCAAGCAAAAACGATTGGGCTGGCGCTTGTGCCCCAGCGGGGACATCGAGTTGGATTTGGGTTGTTCCACTGGAGGCTCCCGACACAAACCGAGCATTCCAGCTTTGCAATTGAGCCGTGGTTGGCAACGTCTGTATCAACCAAGCCAGGGGCGACTGTCGCATCAGGTCTTCTTGCTGACGCACCTGAACCTGCGCCAAATCAGGATCGTGAAACCATACCGTGCGGCCATTGCCTACCAATGTTTGAACATAGGGCTTGCGATAATCAAAACGAAATTTTCCTGGGCGCAACCACTCCACGGTGCCACTGGATTGCCTCATTCGTGCTGCTTGCCCGTTTTTAATGGGCAAATGCACCCTTTGCTCAAACTGTGCCTTGACTGAAGACGATGCTTGCAAGAAACGCTGCATATAGGAGGTCGCGCTTTCGGCATGGGCCACTCCAATTAAGCATAGCGCCAAGCCCCAGGTTCCTAACGCCCGAATCCAAGTCATCACGATTCTTGTCCAGGTGGAACCAAAATATCGCGCTGACCGTTGGTAGACATGGCACTGACCAAACCAGCGTTTTCCATTTCTTCTAACAAGCGAGCGGCACGGTTGTACCCAATTT
>JBEDMU010000083.1:0-10910 GCA_041170945.1 Pseudomonadota bacterium | reverse complement strand
GACTGATGGTGATTGGCAACTTTGCGTTGTTGGCCAAACTCAACCCACAAGAACTACACGAGTGGTATTTGGGGGTTTACATAGATGCATTTGAATGGGTGGAGGCCCCCAACACCCTGGGCATGAGCCAATCGGCCACAGGCAACACCCTGGCCACGAAGCCTTATGTTTCCTCTGCTGCCTATCTACACAAAATGGGCAATGCATGCGCGACATGCCACTACAAGCGTCAAGAACGATACGGAGAAGATGCTTGCCCCTTCAATGCCTTGTATTGGAATTTTTTTGTGGAACACAAAGGCAAGCTGCAGAACAACCCCAGACTGGGCATGGTCTACCGACAAATAGAACGCATGAATTCTTCTGAAATCGCGCAAATTCAAACCCAAGCTGCGCATTGGTTTTCTCACCTCGAGGAACTTTGAAATGCATGTGCTTCATGTGTACTGTCAACCTGGTGCCAAGCAAACCCAAGTGTGTGGGTTGCATGATGGACGTATCAAAATTCAACTCAAAGCTCCTGCATTAGAAGGCGCCGCCAACAAGGCACTGATTGAGTTTTTGGCAGAGCAACTGAAGGCTCCCAAAACCAGCATTCGAATTGAGAGTGGTCAACAAGGTCGCTTCAAAAAGGTGGTGATCAGTCACGACTGCTCGCAAGACCCTGAGACTTTGCTGATGTCTTTGGCAAAAAACACGTCCTGAATTCGTCATGAGCGTATTGCTGTGGTTGAAGCGAGATTTGCGCGTTCACGATCACGCGGCACTGGTGGCAGCCATTCATCAGGCTCGCGGCACGAATGAAAGTTTGGTGGCCTTGTATGCCTTTGAGCCAGCATGGCTGGAAAGCGCAGACACATCCAGACGACACATTCATTTTTTTTATGCTGCCGCACTGGGCTTGCAGTCAACCCTAAAAAAACTGGGCATCCCCTTGCTGATTCAGCACGGACCGCTCAAGCCTTTGTTTGAAAAGCTTCAACACATAGAGCCATTGACCCACGTGATGTGTCATGAAGAAACGGGTTTGATGTGGAGCTATAAACGTGACTTGGCCGTTCAGCGTTGGTGTGCACAGCGCCAGGTGGTCTACACAGAGTTCCCGCAAAACGGAGTGGTCAGAAGACTAAAGTCCCGCGATGGATGGGCCGTGAAATGGGCTCAGCGCATGAAACAAATGCAACTCGATGTTCCTGATGCATGGCCTCACAATCCTGCTTGGGATAAACATGAAATCCGCGAGTTGTGGGCTTCAATTCCTAGGCTGAATTCTTTGACTGAATCGTTACCGTTCGACTCGTGGATGGATGAAGAGTTTCCGATTGCCACCGAAGATGCAGCGCAGGCCTGCCTGGCAAGCTTTTTACAAGAACGTGTGTTGGGCTATTCAAAAAACATTTCAAGCCCTGTTCAAGCGTGGTCAGGGTGCAGCCGCTTAAGTCCGTACCTGAGTGCTGGCATTTTGTCTGTTCGACAGGTCACACAAGCCACAGAACTGGCTGCTCAATCATGGAAGTCACCAAGCAATGCAAGCGATCTTGCTAACCGATCGTTGGCTTTGCGTTCACTGCGTTCCTTTGGAGCGCGCTTGCGCTGGCACTGTCATTTCATGCAAAAGCTGGAAGATGAACCCGAGCTAGATCGGCGCTCTTTGTGGTCTGGTGTGAACCATCTTCGAAACGAGAGTACTGAAGATTGGAGCACGATTGAGCATGCCCGATTGGAGGCCTGGAAAACGGGGCGAACAGGCTACCCCATGATCGACGCGTGCATGCGTTGCTTGCAACAAACCGGGTGGATCAACTTTCGCATGAGATCGATGTTGGCCAGTTTTGCTTCGTATCAACTTTGGTTGCATTGGCGAGAAACAGGGCTGCATTTGGCCCGGTTGTTCATCGACTATGAACCCGGCATACACTGGTCGCAAATGCAGATGCAAAGCGGATCAACAGGGATTAACACCCTGCGCATGTATTCACCCACGAAGCAAGCCAAAGAGCAAGACCCTGAGGGTGTGTTCATCCGTCTCTGGATCCCTGAACTTGAGAGAGTTCCCCTGGCCTACTTGGCACAACCCTGGTTGATGGGCAGACAAACCCAAGAAGAGGCTGGCTGTACGATTGGTGTGGATTACCCTTCCCCCATCGTCGATGAACAAACTTCGTTGCAACACGCAAAAGAGGTGATGTATGGGTTACGAAAACTTCCCCAATACGCTACTGACTCGGCACGAATTGCCAAAAAGCATGGGTCGAGAAAATCATTTCGTCGTGCTTCATGAACATACTGATCCATGTCTAAACTGTATTCACTCAACAACACACAGGCATGGGAACGGTTGCGCAACGTTCAACCCGACCTATACGCCAAAACTCGCAACCATCTGAATGGAGATGTGTCTCGACTTTCACCATTTGTGACACATGGGCTGCTTGGTACACCAGATTTGTATGCATGGGGGTGTGAACAAACGGGTCGTACTCTTCATCCTGCACAAGACAAGTGGGTGATGGAGTTGGGATGGCGAGAATTTTTTCAGCATGTGTTGAAACACCAGTCTTGGTCGGTACTCAAACCTTTAAGAGCACCTGCAAATGGCGTGTGGCTTGGTGACTTGGACATGCCACACGACGTGCTGACCGCACAAACTGGTATTCCAGCCATCGACATGGCTGTGAAGGAATTGATTCAGACAGGCTATCTTCACAACCATGCTCGCATGTGGCTGGCCAGCTATTTGATTCATATACGCAAGGTTTCGTGGCTGAAGGGGGCCAACTGGATGCTGGGTTGGTTGTTTGATGGAGATGTCGCCTCGAATCATTTGAGTTGGCAATGGGTGGCCAGTACCTTCAGCTCCAAACCGTATTTGTTCAATGCAGACAACGTTGCCAAATATGCTCCAACAGCCTGGCACAGTTCAAACACCATATTGGACTGCAGCTATGAAGACATGGCGATCCAAGCTGCGTCAACATTTGAAGTTCCAATGCAAAGTGCTCATTCCGCAGGGATATCTACCCAGATAAACAGCCCGCTGGCCTTGCCTGCAAACGAGCTCTACAGTCGCCCACCTAAAGCCCTAATTGATCGTTACGCCATTGAGCGCATAGACAAGCCTCAACTGATTGAAACGGCGTTGCTGTCTCATGATGCTTGGGTGCACCCTTGGTGCTTGAACGCTTCAAACAGCCAATCTAGGCCAAACGTTGGTCTGCTCAGTGCTCAATACCATCAGCAGTGGCCTTGGAGTTATCAGCGTTGGGAACTGGTTTTGGCTGCCATGGCTGAAAGCAGCAAAATTTGGCTATGGATCGAGCCTGAAGTATGGTTCAGCACCGACTTTTTGAACAAGATTTATTCAACTCGATCCAATAGACGCGCTCAATGCATGCGCACTTATCAACCCGGTTATCGTGACATGCTTGAGGCATTTGAACATGCAAAGCTTGTGCAACTAGAAGAGGTGCCGAACTTGTGGGAGTCACCGCCACACTGCTGTTCAAGCTTCAGCCAATGGATCAGAAAGTCGAAGTTTATTGGAGCGTCAATTCACACAGGCAATTGACACGTGCGATGGCATGCTTGACCTTGGTCGTCGAAAAGATGCATCGAACTGGCTGGGCAATTGGCGTGCACCAGTTCACCTTCTTTGAAATGGGTGGTACCTTCAACTTTGATGGTGACCAAAACATCAACTCCTGCAACTGACAGGTAAAGCAGGGAGGATTCTCCTAACTTCTCAATGTGTTCAACCTGACCAGACACCACGTTTGAACCTGCTGTCGAGACCACGTGCATGTCTTCTGGACGAATGCCAACCGACACCTTACTTGAATCATGCAATAAACCTGCGTCAACATCCAATTCAAATACTTGTCCAGCAACCGAACAGCGAGCTTGATGATCTGATTTCGATAACAAGCCTGCCGGCAAAATATTCATTTTGGGAGATCCAATGAATTCCGCTACAAAGAGGCTTGACGGTCGGTGATACAGCTCCAACGGCGAACCCACTTGTGCGATAGATCCCTGGGTTTGGACGTCATCCCCTGCTCTAAGCAAAACAATCTTGTCTGCCAAGGTCATGGCCTCTACTTGATCATGAGTCACATAGATCATGCTAGAGGTGCCAATTCGGCGATGCAGTTTTGCAATTTCTAAACGAGTTTGAACCCGCAAAGCAGCATCCAAATTGGACAGGGGTTCGTCAAACAAAAATACACGAGGCTCTTTCACGATGGCTCGACCAATTGCCACACGTTGACGTTGCCCGCCAGACAACTGCTTAGGTAAACGTTCTAGCAAATGAGTGAGCTGCAAAATATCAGCTGCTTCACGAACCTTACGGTCAATCTCTGCATGGTTAGAACCCAACACCTTTAATCCAAAGGCCATGTTCTCGCGAACTGTCATGTGGGGATACAAGGCATAACTCTGAAATACCATGGCCACACCGCGTTGGGCCGGTGGAAGATTGTTGACACGCTCGCCGCCAATGAGTAGATCCCCATCGGTAATTTCTTCCAACCCTGCAACCATACGAAGCAGAGTCGACTTACCACAGCCAGATGGCCCCACAAAGACACAAAACTCACCATCGTTGATGGTGAGATTGGCTTGATTGATGGTGAGAGGCAGCCCTGAACCATACTGCTTTGAGACGTTGCGAAATTCGATGCGTGACATATTGAACCCGTTATATAGAGAGGAATGCACCCGCCCATGATTTCATGTGCAAAGTAGAGGCGTGCTTTTCAGCCCCCACCAAACCAATGTCGGACAACAGCTTGGCGCCTACCCACTCTTGTGGCAACTGGTAATCGAGGTTCTGTTCAGAGAAATTAAAGACACACAGCAAGCGTTGATCCTTGGCTTCTCTGATGTATGCCAACACCTGTGGGTGCTCGGGCAGTAGAGTCAAGCTGCCATGTATGAGTGCAGGTTGCTGCCTTCTCCATTTCAACAAATGTTGAAAAAACAACAGTAGACTACTTTTGTCATGCGTCTGGGTATCAACCGAATGCCGAACATGCTCTGGCGCTACAGGTAGCCATGTTTTAGGTGCAGTTGAAAACCCTGCATGGGTCAGCGTGGATGACCAGGGCATGGGCGTGCGGCAACCATCTCGCCCCTTGTATTGCGGCCACATGGTGATTCCATAGGGATCTTGAAGATCTTCAAATGCAATATCTGCTTCAGTCAAACCCAGCTCTTCGCCTTGATACAAGCAAACCGTACCGCGCAAACTCATTTGAAATGCGGCCGCCATGCGCAACAACTGAGGATCAGGCTCTTGACCACCCCAACGAGTTGCTGATCTCGTCACGTCGTGGTTGGACAAAGCCCAGCAAGGCCAACCATCCCCAACCACATCGTTGAATCGCTTCAAAACACCATAAATAAAGGGTGACGTATGTTGCTCTGATAACAAATCAAAGCAATAAGCCATGTGAAGCTTATCCCCACCGCTCGTGTATTCAGCTACACGGGCAAGTCCATCGTCGTCACCAATTTCACCCACCATCGTGGTGTTGGGATATTGATCCAACAAACTGCGCAGCTTTTTTAAAAATTCCAAGTTTTCAGGCCGGCTTTTGTCGAATTGGTGCCACTGCCAACCATAGGGGTTAAATGGATTGACTGCTGGATCTGGATTGTTGGGATCAGGCGCGCCACGAGCCGGGTTGTCTCGCAAATCCGCATCGTGAAAATAGAAGTTGGCGGTATCTAAGCGATAACCATCTACACCTAAGTCCAGCCAAAACTTCACTGTGTCCAGCAAGGCTTGTTGCACTTGCGGGTTATGAAAGTTGAGATCTGGCTGACTGGTCAAAAAATTATGCATGTAATACTGACAACGTCTCGTATCCCATTGCCAAGCACTACCACCAAAAATAGACAACCAATTGTTAGGCGGAGTCCCATCTGGTTTGGCGTCGGCCCATACGTACCAATCAGCTTTTGGATTGGTTTTGCTTGAACGGCTTTCGACAAACCATGGGTGTTGATCACTGGAATGAGAAAGCACTTGATCAATCATGACTTTCAAACCGAGCTCGTGAGCTCGATAGACCAATTCTTTGAAGTCATTGAGTGTGCCAAACATGGGGTCAACGTCACAGTAGTCACTGACGTCATAACCGAAATCTTTCATTGGGCTTTTGAAAAAGGGGGACAACCAAATTCCATCAGCACCTAATTGAGCAATGTAATCAAGGCGCTGGGTAATGCCAGGCAAATCACCAATACCATCACCATTGCTGTCTTGATACGAACGAGGGTAGATTTGGTAGATCACACCACCACGCCACCAGTTGTTGTTGATTGCTTTGGTCATACAAATCGTCTTTCGATAGCGGAAAAAATTTCAGCCTTTGACAGCACCTGCTGTTAGTCCTGAAACAATTTTTTTCTGAAAAATAAGCACCAGCAAAACCAGCGGCAACGTGACCACCACAGAGGCTGCCATGATGTTGCCCCATGGAATGTCATATTTGCTGGCCCCTGAAATCAGTGAGATCGAAACAGGTACTGTTCGTTCGTTGTTGTCCAACACAAATGTCAACGCAAATAGAAATTCGTTCCATGCCGCAATAAAAGCCAGCAAGCCCGTCGAGACCAGCGCTGGCCAAAGCAAAGGCATGAATACATCTTTGATGATGCGCCAAGGACCACAGCCGTCCATGATGGCCGCCTCTTCAAGCTCTTTGGGCAATTGCTTCATGAAAGTGGTCAGCACCCAAACCGTAAAAGGCAAGGTAAAAATCATGTAAGGCAACACCAGCCCAAACGCTTTGTTATAAATTCCCAAAAATCGAATCAGCTCAAACATACCTGCTAGCACTGCGACTTGTGGAAACATGGATACAGCCAAGACAGCTGTGAGCAACAGGCCTCGGCCCCTAAATTGAATTCGACCTAAAGCGTAAGCCGCGGTAACGCCGATAAACAGAGACACTGCTACCACCAAGACCGACACCATGACTGAATTGACAATATGCCGGCCAAAGGGTTGCTCTGCAACAGTAAAAAGCGAAACGTAGTTTTCAAGAGACCAAGTAGCTGGCCATAAACTCGGATCAAACAAAGCTGCACCGCTTTTAAACGAGGTTGCCACCGCATAAATAAATGGGAATATAGAAACCCACACCACCAATGCAGCGGCTAAATAAAGCCCCATCTTCCAAAAAGTACTTGATCGCATGAAGTCAGTCCTCGGCCATTTTGAGTCGACCTAACCTGATGTACGCGACCGTGCATAACCCAATGATCAAAAACAACGCTGTCGAAGCGGCCGAACCATAGCCCATGTATCCGTTATCTACCATCTCTCTTCGTACAAATCCAGACATGCTGATGGTGCTGTTGTTATTGGATGTAAGCACATAAATCAAATCAAATACCCGAAGCGCATCCAGCAATCTAAAAATCACAGCCACCATCAAAGCGGGCTTGATCAAAGGCAGCGTGATTTTCCAAAATACACGAACTGGATGCACCCCATCTACTTTGGCAGCTTCGTAGCAATCTTTGGGAAGGGTTTGCAAGGCGGCCAAAATAAGTAAAGCCATAAAAGGTGTGGTTTTCCAGACATCAACTGCAACCACCGTCCACAATGCAAAGTCTGGGTCCGCTGTCCAAGCCACTTTTTCAGCGATCAAGTGCCAATCGACCAACCACTGGTTGATGACCCCAAACTGATCGTGCAACATCCAACCCCACATCTTGGCAGAGACAATCGTGGGAATGGCCCAAGGAATTAGCACAGCAGCCCTCACCCAAGCACGCCCTCTGAAGTCTTGATTGAGTAGCAAGGCAACACCCAATCCCAACATCGTTTCAAGCGTGACCGAAACCAAAGAAAACTTCAACGTGTTGAGGATCGCAATTCCCCAGTCACTTCCCCAAAATCCTTCGGTGTAGTTGGGATTGGCAAACAAGCCGAACTCACCCAGATAATTTTCAAACCCAACGAAACGCGCTGCGTCAAGATCGTTGATGTTGGCGTCAGTGAAACTAAACCAAATGGTTCTACCCAAAGGCCATAGAGCCACCAACACCAACACCAACAACATGGGTGTTAAAAAAATCCAAGCGGTTCGAGACTTGTTTTGCATGGCACTTCAATTACCAAGCTGAACGCTTGATTTGCTTGAGCTTGCCTTCAAGTTTTTTCACGCTGTCTTCGGCTGTGGATTTGCCCGACATCACATCATGAGTGGCATTCCAGAATGCGGCGCTGACCTCAGGATACTTCAGGCCAGTAGCTGTCGCAGGACGTGGAACAGCGCTCGTGAAAACGTTGTAGAGACTACCAAAGAAAGGGTTGGCTTCAAGAACCGCTTTGTCCTTATACAAAGACGCAATCGTGGGGTTGTATGATCCCTTGATGGCGCGCTCTTTTTGAACTTCCGCACTGGTCATGTACATCACCAAATCTGCTGCCGCATCGGGATTTTTAGAGTATTTGGATACAGCCAATTGCCAGCCGCCCAATGTGGCTGCATTTTTGCCATCAGAGCCACCCTTTGGTAGCGCAGAGACGCCGATTTTTCCTTTGACTTTACTGTCTGCACCATTACCCAGCGACCATGCGTAGGGCCAGTTGCGCATGAAGGCCGCATTTCCGTTTTGGAACACGCCGCGAGCTTCTTCCTCGGCGTAATTCAGCACACCTTGAGGAGCGATGGTGCCGACCCATGAGGCAGCGGTTTTAAGCGCCTTTGCTGCATTGGCGTTGTTGATGGTGATGTTACCCTTTGCGTCCACAATGGTTCCGCCGTTATAGCTATACACCCACTCGAGTGCATCACATGTCAACCCTTCGTATGCTTTGGCTTGGAAAACAAACCCTTGGAAATCTTTATTTCCGGCTGCTCGCTCCCCGTCTTGAATTTTCTTAGCACCAGCGGCCAGTTCTTCCCATGTGCTTGGGGCCTTCACACCATATTTATCAAGCAAATCTTTGCGGTAATACAGCAAACCCGCATCGGTAAACCAAGGCATGGCAAGCAATTTGCCATCAACCGTGTTGTTCGCCACGATTGCTGGGAAGTGATCCTTTTCAACGCCTTTTGAATACTTCTTCAAATCCAACAAATGATCTTTGATCACGCCTGGCCAAACCACGTCAACGTTGATGACATCGAGGTCGGTTGACTTCGCTGCAAACATCTGGCGAAACAAAGCCAAGATGTCGGTGGTGGAATTGGGGATGGTGAAGAGCTTGACCGTATGACCCGTTTTCTTGGCCCATTCTTCGGTGTGCTTTTTACAGAATTCAAAATCTTGACCGACCGAGCCGCAAGAAATGGTCACAGTTGCTGCCTGCGCAGAGGACATGGCCAACGGAGCCAACATACTCAACACAGCCAAGGGAATGATGCGACGTGAAATTTTCATGAATGCCTCACTTAGATGATGATGTGAAATGTTCCGCGCAAAGGAACGGAGCAAAGTCATTAGAACAGTTTATGCAATCGATTGCATTAGGGAATACCCAAAGTTGCAGTGCAGCATGATTTAGGTCAGACGGAGCTCTCGCGAACTATCAAAGAAGCAGGCAACAAAGTATTAGAAGTCGGCTGCTTTTCAAGCAATTGAAACAAATGCTCCACCAAAGCAGGACCGGCCAGTTCGACTGGTTGTCGCACGGTAGTCAAACCAGGGTGAACGTGACTGGCCATTTCTATGTCGTCATAGCCCACCACCTTCACATCTTGGGGAACCTGAATACCTCTGGCTTTTAGCAACCCCGTAATGGTGATAGCAGAAACGTCACTGATAGCAAAAATGCCGTCTATCACTTGGCCCTGGTCTAACCATGCACCCAGAACTTGGTTGAGTTGCTTCTCACCAAACAGCACCGGTTGCGTCCAAGCGGGGTCTGGTGATAACCCCTTCTCTTCATATGCGCGAACATAGCCTTGATGACGCAACAACGCCTCTGGATTTGAAATATCTCCAAGAAATGCAATACGCGTGCAGCCTTGAGCCAACAAGTGACTGGTTGCCAAGTAGCCCCCGGCTTCGTTGTCGCCCCCCACCACTGGATAGAGCGCATCATCAAGTGCCGCCCCCCAGACTGAGACGGGGGTGCCTTGCTGGACCAATTGATTGAGTTGTTTATGCCAGGTGTACTGGCCAATCACGATCAATCCACAAACCTGCCCAGACGCTACCTGCGTCAACACCTGATCTTCTGTTTTTCCACTTAATCGAGACAGCAACACGTTAAAACCACGGGCATCCAATGCATCAGCCACTGATCCGATCAGGTGCAAGATAAAAGGATCAGAAATGGCCTGCATGCTGTCACCCAAGATCACGACACCAACGGTCTTGACCAACTGCTTTCGCAAATTGGCAGCGCCAACATTGACGTGGTAATTGAGTGAACGCGCAATCTCATGAATACGCAATCTTGTAGCCTCAGGTATGAGGTAACTTCCGCTGAGAGCGCGAGAAACGGTTGATTTAGAAACACCCGCTATCTTGGCAATATCTGCCATTTGGGGGCGCCTATGTGAAGAAGTCGGGTCGGCAGAGTTGTTTTGTCGAATTGCCATCTTTCAATTAAACCATTCGTCTGTCGGAGAATCAAAAGCCAAACCCTGCATCCACCAACAACTTCACGCCAGATAGCCCCAGCAGGAAAGTAGCCAATGAAAAGAACAACGCCTCGGGAATCATCTTCATCAAGCGCATGCCCGACCATACCCCAATAGGAACCAACGGAAGCATGTACAGGGAGCTGACGAAAATGTCCCATTGAAAAAGCCCCAATGAAAAGTAAAACGGCACTTTGAACAGGTTGACTGCAGTGAAGTAGTACACCGTTGTGGCGACATAGGTTTCTTTGGTCAGGCCTCGGGTAATCAGGTAGGCTTGAATGGGTGGACTGCCAG
>JBEDMU010000082.1:0-2812 GCA_041170945.1 Pseudomonadota bacterium | reverse complement strand
CGGACGCAATGATCAGCACCTCATTCAAACATCCTCGCCTTTGAGCCTCTAAGATCATCCTTGCAATACGAGGATCCAAGGGCAACTTGGACATGGTTAGTCCAGTGTCGGTGAGTTCAAGTTGCTCGTTTAAGGCACCCAACTCTTGTAGCAATTGATATCCATCGTGTATGGCTTTGGTACGGGGTGGATCAATAAAAGGGAAAGACTCGATGGCGCCAAGGTTGAGCGCCTTCATGCGCAATATCACGGCAGCTAAGGAGCTTCTCAGAATTTCTGGGTCAGTAAAGGGTGCCCTTTGAAGAAA
The DNA here is from genome assembly GCA_041170945.1 of Pseudomonadota bacterium. Classification (GTDB taxonomy): domain Bacteria; phylum Pseudomonadota; class Gammaproteobacteria; order Burkholderiales; family Burkholderiaceae_C; genus RS62. Next base: position 2,505 of record JBEDMU010000082.1, on the reverse strand, counting down.
GTCTTTTTCATCGTAAAGACGAATCGCAACCCCATCACTGACTCGACCACATCGTCCGCTGCGTTGATTGGCTGCTGCTTGGCTAACGGATTCAATTTGCAACTGCTCAATCTTTTGTCGATAACTGTATCGTTTGACCCGAGCCAAACCTGAATCAATGACATATCTAATGCCAGGAACGGTCAAAGAAGTTTCGGCTACGTTGGTTGATAGCACGATACGTGGCTTGGTATGGGCTTTAAAAACTCTGTCTTGCTCGGCACTTGAGAGTCTGGCAAAAAGAGGAATAATTTCTGTCTCTCTTGTCAACGGATGGTGTGACAAGTGCTCACGAAGGTAATCAGCCGCATCTCGAATTTCTCGCTCTCCAGGCAAAAAAACCAAAATATCACCTGTGGGCCGATGGCCACTCCAGAGTTCATTCACAGCATCGCTGATGGCTGTTTGTAAATTGGTGTCTTTGCTTTCTTCGAATGGGCGCCACTTGATATCTACAGGATAAGTTCGACCCGAAACCATGAAAACTGGCGCATTCACATCATGTTGCGCAAAGTGCTTGGCAAAGCGTTCTGCATCGATAGTGGCAGAGGTGATGACCAGTTTCAGGTCTGGGCGCTGCGGCAATAGTTGTTTCAGGTACCCCAACAAAAAATCAATGTTCAAACTGCGTTCATGTGCCTCGTCAATGATGATGGCATCGTAGGCCTTGAGCAATGGGTCGGTTTGCGTTTCTGCCAGCAAAATACCATCGGTCATGAGCTTCACAGATGCGTCTTTGCTCAGGCGATCGTGAAATCGAACCTTAAAGCCCACCACTTCACCTAGTGGAGAGCGAATTTCGTCCGCCAAACGTGCTGCAACACTACTAGCGGCAATGCGTCTGGGTTGGGTATGACCAATTAACCTTTTGCCGTTGATCTTTCCATGACCCAATGCCAACAGCATTTTGGGTAATTGGGTGGTTTTTCCTGAGCCTGTTTCACCGCAAACAATCACCACTTGATGCGCGGCAATGGCCTGCATGATGGCCTGGCGTTCGGCACTGACCGGCAAATGCTCCGGAAACTCAATGTGCAAAGATGAGACAGCCGAGGATGTAGACACTGCAATAATGGCTCGAATATGAGAGAGAATGCGTGATTATCACGCGTGTTTCATCCTTTGCCTGCTTGGAGCCTCACTTCACCATGTCCACGGTTTTCAATTTCACGTTTGTGCCCTGGTTCCGGTCGGTTGCGCCCTATATTCACATGCACAAAGGAAAAACCGTTGTTGTTGGACTAACCGGTGAAGCCATTGCATCTGGAAAGCTTGCAGACATTGTGCAAGACTTGGCCCTTATTCAGAGCATGGGCGTTCGTGTCGTGCTGGTGCATGGCTTTCGGCCTCAGGTAGACGAACAACTTCGAGCCAAAGGACACGAAGCCAAGTTCTCGCATGGGTTGCGCATTACCGACTCCGTTGCGCTTGATTGTGCGCAAGAAGCAGCTGGGCAACTTCGTTTTGAAATTGAAGCTGCCTTTAGCCAAGGTTTGCCCAATACCCCAATGGCCGGATCTACTGTTCGCATGGTTTCTGGCAATTTCATTACCGCCAAACCAGTTGGCCTTATCGACGGTGTTGACTTTCTGAACTCTGGTTTGGTGCGCAAAGTAGATGCGCAGGGTATTCAACAAGCATTGGCTCTAGGTTCAATGGTTTTGTTATCCCCGTTCGGTTTTTCACCGACTGGCGAAGCTTTTAATTTGACGATGGAAGACGTGGCAACTTCAGCGGCCATTGCCATCAAAGCTGACAAACTGATTTTCCTGACAGAAACCGCAGGTGTCAGACAAGATTTGAACGATCCCCATTCGCCCATCGATACCGAACTTCCGCTTGAGCAAGCTCGTGCTTATGTTGCTGATTTGCCTCACCCCACTCAGCCGACAGATGTGGCCTTTTATCTTCGACACTGCATCAAGGCATGTGAATCGGGAGTTGAACGCAGCCACATTTTGCCGTTTTCAGTTGATGGTGCTATCTTGCTTGAAATCTACACCCACGATGGCATTGGCACCATGGTGGTCGATGAAAAACTTGAAAGCGTTCGCGAAGCAACCAACGACGACGTCAGTGCGATTTTGTCGCTGATTGAACCGTTCGAAAACGATGGCACTTTGGTCAAACGCAGTCGCTCAGAAATTGAGCGAGACGCCGGCAACTACACCATCATTGAGCACGATGGAGTGATTTTTGGTTGCGCGGCCTTGTATCCTTTTCCTCAGGATCAGATGGGAGAAATGGCAGCACTCACAGTTTCGCCACAAGCCCAAGAACAAGGGGATGGCGAACGGTTACTCAAACGGGTTGAACAACGCGCAAGACAAATGGGCTTGGAACACTTGTTTGTTCTCACCACTCGAACCATGCACTGGTTTATCAAACGTGGGTTTGTTGAAGTTCAGCCTGAGCAATTGCCGGCTCAGAGACGCGAAACTTATAACTGGGACCGTCGCAGCAAAG
>JBEDMU010000081.1:0-7711 GCA_041170945.1 Pseudomonadota bacterium | reverse complement strand
TCACAACAAGTTTCCATCATAGCAAGTTCAACTTGAAAGCTGACGAGCCATGCGCCTCGAAATTCCAGATCACAAAACACTCATCCACTCGTGCGAAATCGATATCCGCTGGGGCGATATGGATGCCTTGGGGCACGTCAACAATACGGTGTACTTTCGCTTCATGGAAATGGCGCGTATTCAATGGCTAGAGGGCTTGCAAATTGGCATTGATGCCCAAGGATGCGGCCCAGTGATTGCCAATGCGTTTTGCAATTTCATCAAGCAGTTGGAATACCCTGGCAAGATCGAGCTGCGCAGCTATTGCAGCTCGGTAGGCCGCACGTCGATGGATGTTTACCACGAGATTCGTCGAACCGACGACCCACACACGCTTTACGCCAATGGCGGGGTCACGGTGGTGTGGGTGAACTATCAAGAACAAAAGTCCGTGCCCATTCCGGACAGCATCAAAAGCTCTTTGCTGGTAGCCTCTTCCCTTAAGCTTTGACTGCTCCTGCCACAACAGGGCTGGCATTGATCATGTGGTCAGCCATTTGACTGAAGGCTTGGTGCAAAGCCATGCGCAGGCCTTCGTCTTGAACCACCTCATTCAAGGCCAAACGCATGCACAACATCCACTCGTTGCGCTTGTCTTGGTCGATAGAGTAAGGAAAATGACGCATGCGCAAACGTGGGTGCCCGTGCTTTGCTTGGTACAAAGAAGGCCCACCCAACCAACCAGACAAAAACTCAAACAAGGTTTGAGTGCTGCCCTCTAATGACTCAGGGTGAATTTGACGCAAGGCATAAGCCTCGGGTAGCTCGTCCATGATTTCATAAAAGCGCGTGGCCAATTGGCGCACCGCCGCTTCACCTCCAATGGCTTGGTAAATATTGGTAGAAGCTACTTGGTTCATGCTCATTCCATTCGGTACTAAAGTCGTTCACGCCAACTTTTATTGACTGTGTATGTGTATGTGCAAAAGAGTTATCAACAATCGTGCCAACTTTTCTTCAAGTTTCGATTTGACTCAAGCAATATCAATTAACCCAATCAAATCAAATCATTAGATAAATAGACACCTCCCAACGAGCTGATCGACACAGTCTTCCCAACACCTAGCTTCTGCCATAAATGTCAGATAAACTGCCAAAATGGCAAAAAACCCCACTCAAACAGCACCCGACTGGCAAATCTCTGCCAGCGAACTGTCGTCATTCATCGACGGTTTGACCGAGCCGCACATTCTGATTGACACCGAGTACCGGGTGCTTTTTGCCAACTCCAGCTACAAACGAAACTTTCAGCTTAGCGACGAGCAACTTCGGGGACGTCACTGCTACGAGGTTTCACACCAATACGACAAGCCTTGCGACCAAATGGGCGAATCGTGTCCCATGGCGTTGGCCAAGGCGTCCAAAGACAAAGCCCGCGTGCTGCATTTGCATCACACCCCGCATGGCGAGCAATACGTCAACATTGCCATCACCCCCTTGGTACACCCCAATGGCGAGGTTCACGGCTTCATTGAACGCATGGATCCCATTCACCACGTGCACCACGAAGCCAAGGCTCAAGGGCTGACAGGACAAAGTGCGGCGTTCAAAAAAATGCTCTCATGGGTGGGGCGTGTGGCCAATACACAAGCCAGTGTGTTGCTGCTGGGAGAAACCGGCACAGGCAAAGAGTTGCTGGCTCAATCCATTCATGCCACGAGCGACCGACGACACAAATCGTTTGTGCCGGTTGATTGTTCTAGCCTGACCGAAACACTGTTTGAAAGTGAACTCTTTGGCCATGAAAAAGGTGCTTTCACCGATGCGCATCGCGCCAAGGCCGGCTTGGTCGAAACTGCCCACGAAGGTACCTTGTTCTTAGATGAAGTGGGCGATATTCCATTGTCGATGCAAGTGAAACTGCTGCGCCTTCTAGAAACAGGCACCTACCGCCGCGTTGGCAGCCCCGAGCAACGCCATGCCAACGTACGCATTGTGAGCGCCACGCACCGCAATTTAGACGATATGGTGCAGCAAGGCTTGTTTCGCCGTGACCTGTACCACCGCTTGAGCACCTTCCCCATTCAGATTCCGCCTCTCAGAGAGCGGGAGGATGACATTCCCTTGCTGGTTGATTCTTTGTTGCAACGCATGAGCAGTCAATACGGCAAAGTCAAGGTGGAAGAGTCTGCTCTGACTTGGTTGAGGAAGCAAACTTTTCAGGGCAACATTCGCGAACTGCGTAACTTGCTTGAGCGTGCAGTCATCTTGGCAGAAACCTCTACGCTGAACCGATCGGTGTTGCAGATGGCCAGTCAAATGGGACAAGCTGGAGCCCATACAGATGAACCTGAATCAACTCCTTTGGCCCCCAACAAGCACGATTCCGAGCAAACGTTGCAGCATCACCAAGATCAGTATTTGCTCGATCAACTGCAAACCTTCAAGGGCTCTAAAGCCGAATTGGCTCGATCGTTGGGTCTGAGTGAACGCACCCTTTATCGCAAGATCAAAGAGTTGCAACAGATCCATCCCAAAAAGTGACACAACTGTCACAAATGAACTGCCAAACATGGCAGAAACACCGCCACTGCAACTTCATTGCTCCATCGATAAATCCGTAACTTATTGATTTATATATTCTTTTTAAGCGTCACAAAGCTGGCACGATTCTTGTTTTAAATAACCGCCGGAATCTGCCATTTCGCAGATTGCTGAACAAGAATCAGGAGATTTTCCCGTGGACATGATCGGACTTTATCCCACATGGTTCGAACCGGGCGTGGGCAGCGGATGGGTGGTTGGCTTGATCGCCACCATTCACGTGCTGTTTTCCCACACATCGGTCGGTGCCGCCATCTTTTTTGCATGGCTGGCCAACCATGCTCACCGCCACAACAAACCCGAGTTGCTCGAATTCATTCGACGCTACGGCTTGTTTTTGCTGGTGTTCAGCTATGTTCTGGGCTCTATCACAGGACCCGGCATTTGGTTTGCCACCACCGTGGCCAGTCCGCGCGGCATCTCTGCTCTGATTCACAGCTTTGTTTGGATGTGGGCCACCGAGTGGGTGTTCTTTGTCATCGAAGTGGTGGGCGTTTACATGCTGGTGTACTTGGCCGGCAAGCTCGACGTGCGTACCCACACCCGCATCACCGTGATTTTTGGACTGACCTCCTACACCACGATGCTGGTGATTGTGGGCATCTTGAGCTTCATGATGTGGCCCGGCAAGCTCGAGTGGATGGAAACCGGAGGCGTGCTCAACGCCTTCTATGGGCCCAACACGTTTGCTCAATTGGGTATGCGCACAGCCTTCATGTTCACCATCACAGCGGTGGTGGGCGGCATGGTTTTGGGTCGTTTTCAAGACTTAGAAGTCAAAAAAGTCATGGGGCGCAAGCTGGCCATTTTGGGCATCGCCAGCGCCTTGGCTGGTGCGGCCATGTTGCAATGGTATTTGGCGACGCTTCCAGAAACTGCCGACGTGGTGTTGCAAAACCGTCTGCCCTCGCACTTCCCCATGGCCTTGGCTGTTGCCGTGGGCGGCACCATCGCCTACTTTGCGCTCACCCTCATTCAGCCTCGCGCCATCGTGTCTAGCGTGGCTGCGGTCATGACGGTGGTGGTGCTGGTGTTTGGTTTGTGGCCTGAAGAAGTGGCACGCGAATCTATTCGCAAGCCCTGGGTTGCAGGCCAATACGTGTATTCCAACCAAGTGGTCGGACGCGATGTACCTGGCATGGGTGTCAAATCAGAAATCCCCCGCATTGAAGCACACGGTTTCCTCAAAACCCATGTCTTCATGCCGGAGCACTTGCGTGAAATCACTGCCGACAACCGCGTAGAAGCTGGCCGCGCATTGGCCTTGTCAACTTGCTCCAACTGCCACTCACTGAGCAGCACCGGCATGCGCCCCTTGGCCCGCTACTTTGAAGGTCAACACACCGAAGCTGAGTTGGTGCAATACCTGCAAGCCGCGCTCTCGGGTGGCAACACCATGTACATGCCTCAAATTCCCTTGAACCAAGCTGAAGCGGGTGCACTGGCTGCCTTCATTCAAAGCTTGTCACAACCCGCCCAAGCCCAAGCTGTGGCTCAGGCAAAGGAGTAAACCATGACGCCAGAAATGCTTTATGCCTTGCGTGACCAATCGGGTGTGCCCTCACATCCACTGATTTTTTTGGTGTTGGGTGTGCTCACTTTTGCGTTGCACATTGCAGCCGTTCAAGTCATGCTGGGTGCGGCTGCCCTCACCTTGCGTGGCGCTTTCCATGCCAACCCCATGTGGCGTCGCTTGGCCAACGCCATGCTGCTCACTGCCAAAATTGCCGTATCGGTTGCCATTGTGATTGGTGTGGCTCCGTTGCTGTTTGTGCAGGTGGTTTACGACCCGTTTTGGTACACCTCCAATGTGCTGTCTGCCTGGTGGGTGATCGGCTTTATTGTGCTGCTCATCGCTGGCTACATTTCGATGTACGCCTTCTACTGGAAGAACCACGATCTGGTGGCCCACGGTGGTCGCAGCGGCTACTGGATGGTGTTGTCGCTGGCATTTTTGTTGGCGGTGGGCTTCATTGTTCATAGCCTGAGCAACCAAATGTTTTATCCCGAACAGTGGATGAATTGGTATGCCCCCAACGGTCAAATCGACCCCAGCGGACAACGTTTGCACCAGTGGCACATGGCTCGCTTCTTGTTTTTCATTGCCTTGTCTGCACCTGTAATTGGTGCATGGTTGCTGGGGTATCGCCGCTATTTGCAAGGCGCCCGTGAAGCCGATGCCCCATATTTGGAATTTGTGCGTCTACTCGCCCTCAAACTCATGGTGGTTGGCGGTGTAGTGAGCGTGTTGTTGGGCGCCGCATGGATGTTCACCCTGCCCGCCAAAATGCAGTGGTTTGCAGGCTCACCCTGGATGTGGATGGCTGTTGCTGCCTTGTTGGTGGTGGTGGGTCTTCCGTTGGTATTGCGTCAACGTTTGGACCAAGGCTTTTGGGGCTACGCCGTGTTTGGCGTGGGTGCAGTGGCACTGATTGTGGTGGGGGCTGCACGCGAAATCATGCGCTTTGTCACGCTCTTGGGTTCACACGGCTACAACGCTCTTGATTACCGCATCAACATGGACTGGTACAGCACCAGCCTGTTTTTCAGCACCTTTGCCATATTGGGTGGATGCACCTTGGCTTACTTGCTTACCGTGGCTTGGCAAGCCGGACAACAAAAAGAAGGCATTTACACCCCAGGTCCCTTGCTCACCCGTTTGGGCCAGTGGTCGGTGGGTTTGCTGATTTTGTGGACCGTATCGTATTTTGCGGTTGGCTTGTGGGTTTGGGCCCGTTGAAATAGGAGTCACCCAACATGAATTCATCTCAACCCTCTTCATCGCCCAAAACCAATCGCTCAACCCTTTGGGTGTTGGTGCTGATTGTGGCGGGCGCACTTGTAGGCATTTGGCTGACCCAATCGCCCAAGGCCCCAACCTCGCAGCAAGCTGCGACCGCACAACCTGCAGCTGCAGTGTCTGCACCCGTTCCTGCCGCCACCATGGCACACAGTTGCGCTGCCTGTCACGGCACGAACGGTCAACTTGCTGACGAGTTCTTTGCGCCATTGGCAGGCATGCCCGTTGATCAGTTTGTCAACACCATGATCGACTTTCGCGAAGGCCGTCGGCCCGCCACCCTCATGGGACTGGTGGCCAAAGGCTTTAGCGACCAAGACATTCAACTCATGGGCGAATTTTTTGCCACTCAAACCAAAGGAGTTCAGCCATGAGCGACCTGACAGCCATCAATCGTCGTGAATGGCTCACGCATGCCTTGGGTTTGCTGGCCGTCTCGGCAGCTCCCAGCCTAGCTTTTGCCAACACCCAAGCCCATATCGTGATCGTGGGTGGTGGTGTGGGCGGAGCCACCGCAGCCAAGTACCTCAAGCTGTTCAACCCAGCTTTGCGGGTCACCGTGGTTGAAAAAAATGCCGTTTACGTGCGCCCCTACGGCTCTTCTGAAGTGTTGAATCAACACGTGAAGATGAGCGACTTAAACGTTTCATACGACACGCTCAAGTCCAAGTACGGCGTTGAGTTTGTGTTTGATACCGTGACGGGTGTTGACGCCAATGCACGAATTCTGAGCACTGCCAGTCGTCAAAAAATTCAGTACGACAAATTGATTGTGTCGCCTGGCATTGAACTCATGTACAGCGCTTACGAGGGTTACAGCGAACAGGTAGCCAACCAGTCGGTGCCATCGGGTTGGATTCCTGGTGCTCAAACCGCCTTGCTGGCCAAACAATTGCAGGGCATGCGTCAAGGTGGAACCTTTGTATTGGCAGCGCCACCCAACCCCTACCGTTGTCCTCCAGGGCCCTATGAGCGTGCTGCGCTGATGACCGAATGGTTTAGCAAACACAATCCCACGGCCAAGGTCATCATCGTCGACCCCAAAGACAGCTTTGTCACCGACGAAACCATGATGCTGGGTTGGAACCGCTTGTACAACTTCAATCTGCCCGAAGACTATGTTCAAAAAATGTCGTCTAGCGTGGCTTTGCAACAGCACAACACACCCAGCATGTTGAGCTGGGTACGCGGCAAAGACGGTGGACGTACACTCAAAATCGATGCCCGCTCCAAGCGCATCGAAATTGAAGCTGAAGTGATCAAAGCTGACGTCATCAACGTGATTCCTCCCATGCGTGCAGGCCGAGTAGCCGCCACTTTGGGACTGACCGACAGTTCAGGTTTCTGCCCTATTGAGCGCCGCACTTTTGCCTCCACCCAGTTGCCGCATGTGCACGTGATTGGCGATGCCAGCATTGCCGACGCCATGCCCAAGAGCGGCTTCTCGGCGAATACCCAAGCCAAAGTGGTGGCTCGGGCTATTGTGGAAGAATTGGCCGGCAAGCCCGCACCTGAGCCCTTGTGGGAAAACACCTGTTACGCCCTGGCTGGCAAAGACTATGGTCTGTTTGTGGCCGACGTCTTCAAAATTCAACCCGACGGCAAGATTGGTCGCATCAATGGCAAGGGTCGATATTTGCCTCTCAATGCCACACCCGCCCAAATCAAGTTGGGTGCTCGCTATCAACAGGCATGGCTGCGCACGTTCACAGCCGATTGCTTTGCGTAAAGGATTCCACTCATGAAACTTCGTCCTTTGGTTCATGTTCTGGTTGCTGGCTTGGCATTGGCTGGCTTGCAAGCACAAGCCACTGAAAATCACTCAACCGCGCAGCAAGCCTCAGCTTGGAAAGCACCCACCTTGCGCGCCGCTTTGTCGGCATTGCCCCAAGGCAACGCTGAACGCGGTCAGCAAGTACATCAAGAGATGTTCTGTGGCTCTTGCCATGGTGCCACTGGTGTGGCTCCCACACAAAACTGGCCCCATTTGGCTGGCCAAAAGGCGCCCTACACCGCCAAGATGTTGCTCGACTATCGCGACCGTCGTCATGTGCCCACTCAAGGCGCCGAGCTGATGCACGACATTGCCGTGATGATGTCGCCCCAACAAATTGCCGATGTTGCCGCCTTTTATGCAGCTCAACCATTGCCCGGTGGCGATTCAACCCCTCGTCCCACAGCGAAGGTCGATGTTGAAAAACTGGTGCGCAAAGGTGACCCCACCCGACTGCTCACCCCCTGCGCCAGCTGCCACAGCACGCAGGGCCAAGGCGGCAAAAATGAAACCCCCGCCCTGGGTGGCCAAAACCCGCTGTATCTGGTGCGCAC
>JBEDMU010000080.1:0-5759 GCA_041170945.1 Pseudomonadota bacterium | reverse complement strand
ACAAACGCTTCAGACCCAAGCGATCGCGCACATCAGACACAGAAAACTTCCAGTGGTGATTGGTCATTTGTACGGCGTCGCCCAACACCGGATTGGCAATGCCAAATGCTGCGCTATCAGGCGCTGAGCGACCAATACGCTGCAAATACGCCAACGCGGCATCAGCCAAATGTGGATACTCTGAACAGGGCAACACATGCACGTCGGTCACGGGATCGTTGGGGCCTGCTTGCCAGCCAAAGCGGGCATTGGTACCCCCAATATCACCCAACCAACGCGGCCACGCCGCAATTTGAGAAGCCGCAGACGAAGCCGATTCGTACATGATGTCAGTGTCCTTGCGCTTCCATGTCTTTGGCCATGGTTTTGCCCAACTCAACACCCCACTGGTCGTAGGCGTGTATGCCCCACAGTGCCCCTAGGCAAAACACCTTGTGTTCGTACAGCGCAATGAGTGCACCCAAACTTTGCGGTGTGATGTCGTCCATCCACAACACCTGATTGGGTACGTTCCCCGGAAACGACCGATGGGGTGTGAGGCGCTTGACTTCGTCTGAACTCAAGCCGCTGGAGCGCAACATGTTGGCGGTGTCTTCGGCACTTCGGCCCAAGGCCAAGGCTTGGCTTTGCGCGCGCAAATTCAGATTGACCACATGGTGGTGTTGGTCGGCCAAGGGCAACGGTGTGCGTTCATGTCGAACCCCGACAAAATCAACCGGCACACGGTGGGTGCCTTGATGCAACAGCTGGAAATATGCGTGCTGTGCGTCAATGCCCAAACCGCCCCAAACAATGGCTCCGGTGCCAATTTGAGCCAACGAGCCATCGGTGTGCGTGCGCTTGCCCAACGACTCCATGTCCATTTGTTGAATGAACGAAGCAAACAGCGACAAACGGCTGGGATAGCAACTGATCAACTGTGTGGGAGAGCCCAAGAAGTTGCGGTTCCACACCGTGATCAAAGCCAACAGCAGGGGCAAATTTTCACGCACGTCGCTGCTCAAAAAGTGGCGGTCCATGGCATGCGCACCAGCCAAAAAATCTTTGAACGCTGCGCTACCCATGTGCACGGCCAGTGGCAACCCCACCGCAGACCAGACCGAATACCGACCCCCCACCCAATCCCAAAAGCCAAACACTTGCTCAGGTGCCACGCCCAGCTGCGCAGCTTTGTCGGGTGCTGCAGAAACTGCTGCCAGGTGACGATTCAACTGGGGCTCAGGCACTCCCCCATCGAGCAACCAACGACGTGCCGATGTGGCAATGGTCATGGTCTCTTGGGTGGTGAATGTTTTAGACGCCACAATGAACAACGTGCGGGCAGGCTTGAGTCCGCGCAACAAGGCATGCAGGGCCCATGCATCGGGGTTGGAAATAAAGTGCACCCGCACATGCGAACCCGCCAAATGATCCAGCGCTTGCACCGCCATGCGTGGCCCCAAATCTGAGCCGCCTATGCCAATGTTGACCACGTCGGTGATGGATTCACCGGTATGGCCGTGCCAACCCCCTTGGTGCAAGGCATCGGCAAATGCGCAAAACCGATTCAACACGTCGTTCACTTGACCGTTGATGTCTGCACCCCATGGCGCATCGGCCCACAAACTGCCCCGCAACGCCATGTGCAACACCGCACGATTCTCGGTGGCATTGATGGGCTCGCCACGCGCCATGGCTTGAGCTTGATCGAGCACCTGAGTTTCATCGGCCAGCGCCAACAAGGCTTCAAACACTTCTGGCGTGAGGCTTTGGCGTGAAAAGTCTAAATGCAAGCCAGCGGCCTCACGCTGCATGGTCGCCGACCTTGATTCGTCTTGAAGCAATTCACGCAGATGCGGTACACCTTGCTGTGCCAGCTTGTGCAAATGTTTCCAACTGCTGCGCTCTTGCGGCAACCCCAACGTCATGTTCAAACTCCCACGGCTTGTGCGGCGTCAGTGGCCGCACGAGCCAATTGTGTGATGCGTTTCCAGTCACCTGCCAGCACCGCGTCTGATGGGGTGAGCCATGAGCCCCCCACCATGGCCACATTGGGCAGAGACAGAAAATCTTTCATATTGTCCACCGAGATTCCCCCCGTGGGACAAAACTTCATGTCGGGCAACGGCCCTCCCAGCGCTTTGAGCATGGCCAAGCCTCCCGCTTGGGCTGCAGGAAATAGCTTGACCCATGAAAAACCCATCTCGCGCGCGCGCATGACTTCTGAAGGCGTCATCACGCCGGGCATAAAGGGCAGGCGTGCGTCCATGGCCGCTTGCACCACCGCTTCGGTCATGCCTGGCGACAACGCAAAGCGAGCGCCTGCGTCAACCACCTGCTGCACTTCTGATGCACGCGTGACCGTGCCTGCGCCCACGTGCATGTGTGGCACTGCCTGGGCCACCGCTTCAATCGAGGGCAAACCCGCTGCGTGACGCAAGGTAATTTCCATGACATCGATGCCGCCCTCTAACAAAGCGTGTGCCATCGGAATCGCTTGCGCGACATCGGTGATCACAATCACCGGCACTACGCGGCTCTTGAACTGGGGGGCTTGAAAGGTGGGGTTCTGATTCATTTGAATCCTTGCTTATTCACCCAAGAGGGCAGATGCGCCACATTCGGCTTTGGGCGAATGGCGGCGAAACAGTCCAAACAACTCGCGGCCGCTGCCGTGGGCGTTGGCTTCCAACGAAGGCGCTGAAGGGCTGCGTTGAAGCAACTCCTCGTCACTCACCTCGACCCGCAACACCCCTTGCTCAGCGTCTAGCGTGACCATGTCGCCCGTTTGAACTCGCGCAATCATGCCGCCGTCTAGGGCCTCGGGGCTTAGATGAATGGCTGCTGGTACTTTGCCCGACGCACCCGACATGCGGCCATCGGTCACCAATGCCACCTTGAATCCTTGGTCTTGCAACACCCCCAAGGCGGGCGTGAGCTTGTGCAACTCAGGCATGCCGTTGGCTTGCGGCCCTTGAAAACGCACCACCGCCACAAAATCTTTGTTGAGTTCACCTGCCTTGAACAAGTCATTCAAGGCTTGCTGGCTTTCCACCACCACCGCAGGTGCACGCACCACGCGGTGTTCGGGCTTGACCGCCGAAGTTTTGATGACAGCGCGCCCCAAATTGCCTGTCAGCAGCTTCAGCCCTCCATCGCGGCTGAATGGGTCTGATACCGGACGCAACACGTTCAAATCGGCAGAGAGCTTGGGCACTTCACGCCATGCCAGTCGACCATTTTCTAACCAAGGCTCCACCGTGTAACGTGACAGCCCATGCCCCATCAGGGTGTGCACATCATCGTGCAGCAAGCCAGCGCGCAACAACTCGCCCACCATCCACGGGATACCGCCAGCCGCATGGAAGTGGTTGACGTCTGCCTTTCCATTGGGATACACGCGTGCCAGCAAGGGCACCACCGAAGAAAGCTCTGAAAAATCATCCCAATTGATGATGACCCCGGCTGCTTTGGCCATGGCGATGAGATGAATGGTGTGGTTGGTCGAGCCCCCAGTGGCCAACAAGCCCACCAATGCGTTCACCAACGACTTCTCGGTCACGATATCGGCCAACCGAATGTGATCATCACCGGGCTTGGCCATGGCCACCACCCGATGAACCGCCGCCTCGGTGAGGGCGCGACGCAATTCTGTGCCGGGGTTCACAAACGACGATCCAGGCAAATGCAAGCCCATGATTTCCATCATCATCTGATTGGAATTGGCCGTGCCATAAAAGGTGCAGGTTCCTGCTGAGTGATACGCCGCCTCTTCGCTGCGCAGCAACTCATCGCGCCCTACTAACCCTTGCGCGTACAACTGACGCACCTTGGCCTTTTCGTCATTGGAAATACCCGATGGCATGGGGCCAGCGGGAACAAACGCAATCGGCATGTGGGCAAACTGCGCCGCCCCCATGAAGAGCCCTGGCACGATTTTGTCGCACACACCCAGCATGAGCGCTGCATCAAACACGTTGTGCGACAAACCCACGGCAGTGGCCATGGCAATGACATCGCGTGAAAACAACGACAAGTCCATAGCATCGGTGCCCTGCGTAACTCCATCGCACATGGCTGGCACCCCAGAAGCCACCTGCGCGGTAGCCCCAACAGCACGTGCCGCTTCTCGAATGACCTCGGGCGCATGTTCGTAGGGCTGATGGGCCGACAGCATGTCGTTGTATGCAGTGACGATGCCCACGTTGGGGGCTTGTTCGGCACGCAGCACCAGCTTGTCATTGGCGGGCATGGCTGCAAAAGCGTGCGCCATGTTGGCGCAGCCCATGCCTGCGCGCTGCATGCCACTTCGTTGGGCCGCATTCACCGTGGTCATCCAGCGCATGCGTGTCTCGCGGCTGCGCTCGACGATGCGATGGGTGACCTCCCGCAACACTTGATTCAATTCAACAGGTGTCTGTGCATTCATTCCATCACTCCATCGTGCAACCAAACGGTCAATCCCAAACGTCCTTCACGCGCAGCGTTCAGCACAAAAGAAATCGGCCAACGAAGATCTGCCGCCTGCTTGGCTTGCACGTACACATCGTGCTTGGCTTGGCCTCCTAAGTCGAGCATCACGTGACCCGATGAAGCCATTTCGCGCAAAGTCATCGACACCCGCTGATGCGCCGCCGTGAGCGGATGCATGCTCACCAAACGCTCCTCACACGACCAAGACAATGCATGTGGCAGTTCGGCACAACCTGGAAACAACGAAGCTGTGTGGCCATCGGTTCCCATGCCCAACACCACCACATCGGCGTGCGGCAGGTGTTGCCATTGTTGAAGGGCGTGTTGCAGCCATTGATCGGGCGTTTGGGGATTGCTGTCACTTGACGTTGCCACATTCACCAAAGGCACGGCAACCGCAGAGGCCGCACGTTGTTGAAGCAAATGCTTTTTCACCATGGCCCAATTGCTGTCGGCGTGGTCGTGCGGCACGCATCGCTCGTCAACCAACGTCACGCTCACGCAATCCCAAGGCAACTCGATTTGGCTGATTTCATGAAACCAAGCCATGGGTGAACGTCCACCTGATACGGCCAACACTGCAGAACCGCGCGCGTCGATCGCCGCACGCAGTCGACGAGCCACCGCTTGCGCCAACGCACGCGCAGCGGCACGGCCCGATGCACACGACACCTCGTCCCATGCCTGCGGGCTAAGCTCCCATGCTGCCACCTGCACATCGGTATTCATCACGACTCCTCAAACCAAGTCAGGGCCTCGCGCGCCATCAAGGCCGAAGAAGCTGCAGGCCCCCAAGTACCTGATTGATAGGGACGCGGGCGTTCGCCCATGTCTTTCCAACCCTTGATGATGGGATCGACCCATTTCCAAGCCGCTTCCAATTCGTCCCGTCGCATGAAGTGGGTGAGTCGACCTTTCACCACATCCATCAGCAAACGCTCGTAGGCTTCGGCACGGCGTTCGGTGAATGCAGACTGCAAATCCAAGTTCAAATCAACTGGACGCAACTTCATGCCCGAACCGGGTTCTTTGGCCATCATCTGCAACCGAATCGATTCTTCGGGCTGCAAGCTAATGACCAAGCGGTTCACGCCCGAGGTGCGTGAACGATCGAAGATGCTAAACGGATGATCGGCAAATTCGATGATGATTTCAGACTGACGCTTTTGCATGCGTTTGCCTGTTCGCAAGTAAAACGGCACATTGGCCCAACGCGCGTTGTTCACATTGACCTTCAATGCCACAAAGGTTTCGGTGTGGCTATCGGCCGGAACATTGTCTTCATCCAAGTAGCCCTGTACGGCCTC
>JBEDMU010000079.1:0-2738 GCA_041170945.1 Pseudomonadota bacterium | reverse complement strand
CTGCTCGCGCCCTGTGCCACCACGTTGAGAACCATGAACTGCGCCTGCATATCGGTGGGAAAGCCCGGGTATTCGGTGGTGCGAAAACTCTGAGCCCGCAATGCATGAGCGCCTGGACTGCTGACAGCCAGACCTTGCGCCACCTCAGTGATCGTCACGCCTGCATCGTGAAGCTTTTCAATCACGGCTTCTAAGTGATCCGCGCGGGCATGTTGCAACACGGCCTCTCCTCCAGCCGCGGCAACGGCACACAAATAAGTACCCGCCTCGATTCGATCGGCCACCACTCGATGCTGACAACCATGCAAGCGCTCAACCCCACGGATGCGGATGCGACTGGTGCCATGACCCTGAATATCCGCCCCCATGGCAATGAGCATTTCGGCCAAATCGGTGATTTCGGGCTCTTGAGCAGCGTTTTCGAGCCAAGTTTCTCCATCAGCCAAACAAGCGGCCATCATGAAGTTTTCGGTGCCCGTGACTGTGACCATATCGGTGGTGATACGCGCCCCATGCAGGCGCTTGACGCCTGGTGGCAATTTAGCCTCGATGTAACCGTGAGCCACCTCAATGATGGCTCCCATGGCTTGCAGACCCTTGATGTGTTGATCAACGGGACGCGAGCCAATGGCGCAACCTCCTGGCAAGGACACGCGGGCCTGACCAAAACGAGCCAACAAAGGCCCCAAAGCCAGTACAGAAGCTCGCATGGTCTTGACCAACTCATAGGGCGCCTCTGGCGTTGCGACCTCACCACCACGCAACACCCAACGATCTTCTGCGGGCTCTATGCCCATTCCCATGTGCTGCAGCAAACGGGCCATGGTTCGCACATCTTGCAATGCGGGCACATTGAGCAATTCGACATGGTCTTGCGTCAGCAGTGCAGCGCACAACTCAGGCAAGGCGGCGTTTTTGGCTCCAGAAATCAAGATGGAGCCTTGCAGACGTTGACCGCCTTGAATGTGTAGTTTGTCCATATGAAGGAACTTGATCCGTTAAAAAATGAAAGTCAATCAGGCGCGCTGAGCCCACTCTTGTGGGGAATGCAAAGACATCGATAACGCATGAATTTCATCATTGTGCATGCGCTGGCCTAAACAGGCGTACACCCGCTGATGTCGTTTCACCCGAGGCAACCCTTCAAACTCGGCGGACACAATGGTGGCGTACCAATGTCTTCCGTCTCCGTTGACCTCGATGTGGTCGCAGGCCAATTGCGAAGCAATCAGTTCACGAATAGAAGCAGCGTTAACAGGATCAAACGACATATAAAGCAATCACAAACAATTAACGACGAATTTTGTAACCCACGCGCAGCAAGTGCAAGGTCACAACTGTTACCACCAACCATGCCGATCCCACCACGAACAAGCTGAGCCAGGGTGACACATCGCTGCGACCAAAAAAGCCATAACGAAATCCATCGATCATGTAGAAAAATGGATTGAGGTGACTCAAAAACTGCCAAGTTGGAGGCAGCGAATGAACCGAATAAAACACCCCGCTTAAAAAAGTAAGCGGCAAAATGACAAAGTTTTGAAATGCGGCCAGCTGATCAAATTTGTCGGCCCACAAACCCGCAATCATGCCCAAGCTGCCTAGCAAAGCGGCGCCCAGCAAGCCAAACAAGACAATCCAGCCCAAATGTTCAACAGGAGGGTGCGCCACCCACACGGTGATCAACAACACCCCCAAACCCACCACCAAGCCGCGCACCACCGCCGACATCACATAGGCCACGTACCAGCCCCCTACTGAAATGGGCGTGAGCAAAATAAAAATCAAATTGCCCATGATCTTGCTTTGAATCAGCGAAGAAGATGAATTGGCAAATGCGTTTTGCAGCACACTCATCATGACCAAGCCAGGAATCAAAAACTGCACATAGCCCACACCCGGAAACACTTCGACTTTGCCATCCAATACATGTCCAAAAATGAGCATGTACAGCCCAGCCGTTAACACGGGGGCTGCAACCGTTTGAAACCCGACCTTCCAAAAACGAAGCACTTCTTTGTAAAACAGCATCCACACGCCCGAACTTCTCATGCTGAAGCTCCCATGAGCTGCAAAAACACGTCTTCCAGGTCGGCTGGACGAATTTCAACTTGGTTGACGCGTACACCCGCTTCGCGCAAGGTGCGCAATGTTGTTTCAATGGCGGTGGCATCGGCCACGGGCATTTGAACCACTCGGCCCGTGATGCGTGCCTGTGCTTGCATCATCGGTGGCAAATCACCGTCAATTTGAAAACGCAACACGCTGGACTTGGTTCTTGCCAACAAGTCGGTGGTTTTCTCGTTGGCAATGAGTTGGCCCTGCTTGAGCAAGGCAATGCGCCCACAAAGCGCCTCTGCTTCTTCCAAATAGTGCGTGGTCAGCAAAACCGTCATGCCTTCTTTGTTGAGGCGCGAAATAAACCGCCACAGCGACTGGCGCAACTCGACATCTACACCAGCAGTTGGCTCATCCAAAATAATGGCCTGAGGGCGATGCACCAATGCTTGCGCCACCATGACACGACGCTTCATGCCACCCGACAACTGACGCATATTGGTTTCTGCTTTGTCGGTCAGCCCTAAACCATGCAACAACTCGTCGATCCAGTCGTCGTTGTGTTGCAACCCAAAGTAGCCCGATTGAAAGCGCAAGGCCTCGCGCACGTTGAAGAACGGATCGAACACCAACTCTTGCGGTACCACCCCCAACAAGCGACGCACGTCAAGTCCTTGGGT
>JBEDMU010000078.1:0-7052 GCA_041170945.1 Pseudomonadota bacterium | reverse complement strand
CCAATGGTGCTGGCTCATCCGGCTCCTCAGCTCAATCTCAGGGCGCAGCAAGCGACAAGGCCAATTCAAGTCCATATGCCGCTGATGGTAAGTCACCTGCAGGTTTGTCTTTGGTGGTTTATTTTGATTTCGATAGCTTCTCTATCAAACCTGAATACTCCAAGCTGATTGCAGATCATGCTAAATTTTTGACGGCCGACTCCAATCGCAAAATCATGCTTGAAGGACACGCCGATGAACGCGGCACTCGTGAATACAACTTGGCACTAGGACAAGAGCGTTCCGAAGCGGTTCGCCGTGCACTTGGGGTTCTGTCAACGAAAGAGACTCAAATGGAAGCAGTGAGCTTTGGTGAAGAGAAGCCTGCTGCAGCTGGATCGTCAGAAGAGGCTTGGACTAAAAACCGCCGCGTTGAAATCAAGTACCAATAATGCAAATCAGCAAGTGTTATCAGCGTATTGGGTCGAATGGACTAGGTCTGTTGCTTCTTGCCTGTACAGGTTTTATTTCTCCTGTACAGGCCCAAGGTTTGTTTGAAGATCGAGATGCCAGGTTGGCTATTCTCGACATGCGCAAACAAATTGAGACGCTACAGGCAAGCCAAGCCGAAATGCTGATCACTTTGCAAAAACTAGATAAAAGGCTTGAAGAATCGAACCCACAACAAGGACTGTTGGAGTTGGTGCAACAAAATCAAGAGTTGCGCAAGGAAGTGAATCTGCTACGTGGTCAAATTGAACAGTCGCAAGCCAAAATAGCGCAATTTGAAAGCACGACTCAAGCTCAAGGTTCACCACTGGCGCAACTCAAGAAGGATCTTGCAGACTTGCAGTCTCAGCACAAATCTGGCCTGCTAGACCTCTCTGATCGACTTGGCAAAATAGAACCGTATTCCGTAGCCCTCAACGGCAAAACCTACTGGCTCACAGCTGCAGAATCGGACAGCTTCAATGCAGCAATGGACCGAATCAAGGCGCAAGACTGGAAGAGTGGCGCATCATCACTTGAATCATGGCTCGAGCGCTACGGTGATCGATCACCATACGCATCATCCGCAAGGTTTTGGGTTGCCAATGCATACGCGGCTTTAGGCTCACATATTCAAGCCCGAGATGCATATGAGTTGTTTTTAAAACAATATCCCGATGACTCCAATGCGCCTGATGCCATGTTTTCACTTGCCAGCAGTCAAATTGCACTCAAAAAATCAGTCGACGCTAAAAAGACATTACAGCTTCTTAGCAAACGTTTTCCGAAGTCTGATGCGGGTATGGCCGCTCTTAAACAGCTGAAGTCGTTGAAGTAGAAACTTCCCTCTTGCGTTCCCACACTATGTCGTTGAGCTCGCAGTCTGAAATTAATCCACCACGGGAACTCTCTGGTGTTGACCGTTTATGGGGAGAGGGCGCTTTTTTGCGCTTGCAAGCTTGTATGGTGGCTGTGATCGGCATCGGAGGCGTGGGAAGCTGGTGCGCGGAAGCCCTTGCTCGATCGGCCATTGGTCAGCTGGTCCTGATCGATCTTGATCATGTCAGTGCGTCCAACGTCAATCGCCAGTTGATTGCTACACGTCAGACATTGGGGCAAGCCAAAGTGCTGTCCATGAAGGAGCGGATCGAATCCATACACTCCTGGTGCCAAATTCACACCATTGAAGAGATGCTGAGTGACGATAATGGGCAACAGGTCTTAGATCAGGTGTTTACCCTTGCAGGCACCAGGCCTTTGGTGATTATTGATTGTTGCGATGATATGGCTGCCAAGACATGGCTTGCTCTTCAATTTCTACACCATATTCACACTGCAACATCTCATCACCAGTGGAAATTAATTGTCTCTGGTGCTGCAGGTGGCAAGCGGCACCCACACATGATACGGCTTGCCGACATGTCACATGTTACACACGATCCATTGATATCCAATTTGCGCCGTCGAATCAAAGCTTCATTACAGCCAGCGGGCATACCAGATTCGTTGATGTCATCCATTGACTGTGTCTACAGTGTCGAACCGGTTCAAAAACCAACACAAGGTGGTTGTGATCCTGCTGCCAAACTGCATTGCGCAGGATACGGATCAAGCGTGATGGTGACATCGTCATTTGGATTGACCGCCGCAGCTTGTGCCGTTGATTGGCTGAACTCGCAAACTTCGTGATCTGCAAAATTACTTGTCCCTTGAGTTTGATCACATCGCTTTTTTCGTTATATAATTTCAGCTTCACGCCAAGTGAGTGGGACGTTAGCTCAGTTGGTAGAGCAGCGGACTTTTAATCCGTTGGTCGCAGGTTCGAATCCTGCACGTCCTACCAAATAATGCCTGCACATGCAGGCTTTTATTTGCGCACCTAATTTAACATAATATACATCGTAGAATATCAATGGAGCGTCTTGCTAAATAGGTCAAAAAAGTTCTTGGCGGTAGCCGAGGCAACGTCCTCAACAGGAACACCCTTCAATTGGGATAGTTGTTCGGCAACATGAACCACCCATGCAGGCGTATTGGTTTTGCCTCTATGTGGCACAGGCGCCAAGTATGGGCTGTCAGTTTCAATGAGCGTGCGATCCAAAGGAACGACGTTTTGCGCAACCAATCGCAAGTCTGCTGCATTCTTAAATGTGAGAATGCCAGAAAAAGAAACATAAAAACCAAGATCAAGCGCCGCTCGAGCTACTTCTTCGGTTTCTGTGAAGCAATGAAAAACGCCACGTAAGCGTTGTCCAGAATTAAGCCACTCGTCACGCAAAATATTCAAAGTGTCAATTGAGGCACTGCGTGTATGGATCACCACTGGCAAATTCGTTTCAATCGCCGCCTGTAAATGAACACGAAAGCGATCACGCTGCCATTGCATATCTTCAACCGTACGGTTTTCCATACCCCAAAAATAATCCAGACCTGTTTCACCAATAGCCACCACGCGAGGATGCTTGGCCCGAAGAACCAGATCTTCAACAGTCGGCTCTTGAATGCCTTCATTTTCAGGATGTACCCCGACGGTGGCCCACAGGTTGCTATGAGCCTTCGCAGGCGCTAAAACCGCTTCAAACTCTTCAAGAGTGGTACAGATATTGAGCGCGTGGGTCACCTCGCTCTGGGCCATCCAACCCAGCACCTGATCAAGTTGGCCAGCAAGCTCGGGCATACTCAAATGGCAATGTGAGTCTACAAATTTCATCGATTAATTACTCAAAAAGACTGACTTTGAACGAGAAAGCCATGCATGCAAACTAACCTGAGGGTTCAGTGGATGATCAACACTTTGCATTTCACGCGTCAGTTCATGCATCCACTGACTACATTTTCGAGGGTGAGGCTTGGTATTTTTTGAGAATGCACGAGACTCAAAAAAGCGAGGCAAAGCACCATGCAAAACCCTATTCCAGTCATGGGCAACCATTTGCAAAGCGTGAAGTTGGTCAAACGCGGACCAACCCTGGATGCAACCGGCCTGTCCCCGGGCCACTTGTTCGGGCAATTGGTTCCAAGACTCCGCATGAAACGACTCGACGGTGAGCCAATGCAAGGCCAACATCGGCCGCTGTCCACTAGCCAACCAAGCTGCTTGAAGGTCATCATCACCGCCCTTCACATTTGCATCTTGAGCCTTCTGCCTCAACCACGCCAATACTGCACCATCATTAACGCTTGTCAGGGTGAGTCGCTGACACCGACTGCGAATGGTTGGTATCAAAGCATCAACATGCTCACTCGACAAAATAAAGCGCAACCCAGGAACAGGCTCTTCTAACGTCTTTAGCAAGGCATTGGCTGACTCCATGGTCAGCGCCTCGGCTGGATGGATCCATATGATTTTTGGACCTTGACGTGAAGCCGTACGCTGAGAAAATTCAATCATCTCGCGCACCTGATCAATTTTGATGACGCGACTGGGCTTGCGCTCCTTCTTGTCTAAGGCATCTTGAATAGCAGGATCAAGCGGCCACTCATTTTCTAACGAATAAATCTCTGGAAACAAAAGCCCCAAATCAGGGTGTGACTTCACCTCAAACGCATGACATGAGGCACATGTGCCACAAGGATGTTGCCGAGCATCTGGATGATCACAAAGTTGGGACTGGGCCCAGACCTGTGCCAAGGTGTCGATCGCCCAGCCAGGAGGTGCGTCTAACAAAATAGCGTGGGCAGGATGCTGTGATAAGCGGAGCCACAACTCATCAAACCATGGGTACATCAGCGTTCTCTGTTCCATACAAACTCGAGTTGTTTAAGAACATCTGCCCTCACCTGTTCAAACGACTGAGATGAATCAATACGCAAAAAACGATCGGGTTGTTGTTTGGCTCGATCTGCATAACCTTGCCTGACCTTTTCAAAAAAGATAGTCGACTCTGATTCAAAACGATCAGCCACTCGCGCTTTTGCCAAGCGCTCTGCCGCTAACTCTGGCGCAATGTCAAACCAAAACGTAAGATCTGGCTGAATCAAGGGCTGCCCATCATTTAATTCGACGGACTGCACCCATGACTCTAAAGTTCTCAATACATGGAGGTCAAAACCTCTGCCATACCCTTGGTACGCAAAAGTGGCATCTGTAAAGCGATCACATAAAACGGTTTGTCCTTGGCCGAGTGCTGGAAGAATAACCTTAACCAAATGATCTCGGCGGGCTGCAAACACCAGCAAAGCTTCGGTCAAGGTATCCATTGATCGGTTGAGCACCCACTCACGCAAGACCTCAGCCAATTCTGTTCCACCAGGTTCACGTGTTTTGAGCACCTGAAGGTGTTGCTGGACAAGCCACTCGTGAACCGAATCAATGTGCGATGACTTCCCTGCCCCATCGATTCCTTCGAAGGAAATAAACCGTGGGAATCTGAAAGTCGAACTCATGGGGTCACTCCGAGTGGAATCTCTGAATTGGCTGAAATTTCTGGTACTGATTCCCGTCGCTTGAGAATATACGCCTCAACCGCTTGCTCGTGTTCTGCCAAATTAGTAGAAAAGTGACTGGTGCCATCACCTTTAGAAACGAAATATAGCGCCTGTGTTTTAGCTGGTTTAACTGCAGCTTCAAGGGCTGCCCGGCCCACCAACGCAATGGGTGTAGGTGGCAATCCTTCTCGTGTGTATGTGTTGTATGGTCCATCCTTGCGCAAATGTGATCGACGTAAATTACCATCAAATTGTGGGCCTAAGCCGTAAATAATCGTTGGGTCTGTTTGAAGCTTCATTCCTATACGCAAGCGATTATGGAATACCCCGCTGACCATGAATCGATCGGGTCCGTGATTGGTTTCTTTTTCAATGATGCTGGCCAGCTTTAAAACATCCTCAGAGCTCTTCAACACACTATTGACTCCAACTTGTTCCCATGCGGCTTGAAGTTCTCTATGCAATGCATCCTTTGCCTGCATCCAAACCACCCAATCTTCACTGCCCTTGGCATACACATAGGTATCGGGAAAAAATCTTCCCTCTGGGTGAAGACCTGGCATCCCCAAACGATCCATCAAAGCTTCTTGGGTTAGATTGGAAGTGGAATGAACCAGTCCCTCTGCCTGTGCCAGAGCTTGCCTCATTTGCTGGAATGTCCAGCCCTCAAGGATGGTGACGCGCCTCAAGGCCTGATCACCTGTCACCAGTTTCTCAAGCAGCCTGTATGGGCTCAATCCTGGTCCTAGTTCGTATGTGCCGGCACGAATGTCTCGTGATTGACCCGACAAGCGCATCCACCACAAAAGCAAGCGTGGAGAAGACTGGACGCCTGAGTCAATCAATATATTGACAACCTTCTGAGCGGATGAATTAGCAGGGATGACCACGTCCACCACGTTCTGTCCAGGCGGAATATCCAAATCTATAGGCTTTTGTAACCAGTATGCGCCCGACAAAAACAAAGCAAAGGCAAATAAGAAAATGACAGACAACCAACGCCAACCATGCTTGTGCATACGCGACACCACTACGCGCTTCTTCACTCGTGGGGAAGCGATTCGGTGACTTTTTGGACCTCTTTTGGACATGTCAAGATGAGATTTGGTTTTTGGCGTCAATCACAAGGTTACTGCCCATGCATCATAATCGGTGCATGGCAAATTTGAACGGTTGTATTGCTTTGTCTGGGTTACAAACTTGGCGTGTCACGGGGACAGACGCTCGTACTTTTTTGCATGGGCAACTCACACAAGACATTGCCTTGATGAAACCCAACCAGGCAAGATGGAGCGCATATTGCAGCCCCAAGGGCCGCATGCTCACCACCGTTTTAGTTCAAAACAGCAATCAACAGAGCAACGATGATTTGTGGTTAACTTTGCCATCAGATACAGCGACCCAGACTGTTCAACGTCTGCGCATGTTTGTCATGCGTGCCAAATGCACCTTCGAGGTGCAAAATGACGTCAATCTTTGGGGGGTTACGGGGCAGCACATCCCAAGCGAATTAGCCGATCAAGTCTGGGCCAGATGGCACGATCGTTCACAATCTTGTGTATGGGTCAGACTACCTAGTGCAGGTTCAGTCGCCCGAGCGCTTTGTTGGGCTCCGCCAAATGTTAGTCCTCTGTGTATCGACAGTCCCCTCTCCATTGAAACTTGGAATTGGCTAGAAATCATGGCTGCTCAGCCGTGGGTCACACTCAAGCTGCAGGAGTTGTATATCCCACAGATGCTCAATCTGGAGTCCATCGAGGGCATCAGCTTTAAAAAGGGTTGCTATCCTGGTCAAGAAGTCGTTGCTCGCAGTCAATTCAGAGGGGCTGTCAAGCGCAAAACCACCCGTGTCCGCATCAAAGTCGATCCAACCCAACAGCACCTGCCACCACTCACGAGCGGACACTTGGATCTCATAGACAACGAGTCTGGCGAAACCATAGGTGAAGTTTATCTAGCTGCTTTCGATCCAAACGACGCACACATCTTAGATGCCTTGGCCATTGTGCCAATCGATTGGGTTCAGTCAGCTGAGTCGTCGCATTTCACAGCCAACGTGCGTTTCAACGATCACGACCTCGCTGTCCATCACATGGGACTTCCCTACCCCATTCGACAAGATTTATAAAGCCACCACTGCGATTCATGCTGATGAC
>JBEDMU010000077.1:0-3484 GCA_041170945.1 Pseudomonadota bacterium | reverse complement strand
GAGAGTTTGTTCATCAACACGTAAGGGAGACATCGATGGCGTTTTTCAAACCACTTGTGGCTGCAGTTGCATTGGCCAGTGCCGGCTTGGCTCAGGCTGAAATCAAAGCCGTTTATCACATCAACGAAGGCGTTCAACAAGCCAGTCGAGCCATTGGCAACATTCGCAACCACTTGGCTGCAGACCCTACTGCCAAAATTGTGGTGGTTACCCACGGTCCTGGCATTGACTTTTTGCTGGATGGTGCAGAAAACATGTCAGGAGCCAAATTTGCCGGCTCTATTGGCGAACTGGCTGGCAAAGGGGTTGAGTTTCGTGTGTGCAACAACACCTTGGTTTCTCGCAAAATCGCTGCAGACCAAGTGGTGATGGAAGCCAAAATTGTTCCGTCTGGTGTGTCAGAAGTGGCCAAATTGCAAGCCAACGAAGGCTTTGTTTATTTGCGTCCATAAAACAGGCCATGCTCGTCACGATTTGCACGGGCTAGCATTTCCTCTGTTCAACAAAAAAGCCACCTCACGGTGGCTTTTTTGTTGCGTGAACGAAACTTAACTTAGTATGCGCCGGTTTCGTTCCACAACGGCTTGCCAGGCTCGGGGGTTTCTTCGCCCTGAGGAACCACCAAGGCCTGGTAGGCCTTCCATGTGGCGTGACCCACCCAAGGGGCCGTGATGATCAACAGCGGCTTAAACACCAGCAATGAAAAACCAATCAGGCCCACAATAGTAGCAGCCCAAATCAACGCTGCACCCAAGTTGTTCCACAACGCTTTGGCGCTGGTAAAGATGGCATCGAGGGTATCGCTTTTGCGATCGAGCAACATGGGCACCGACACCACCGAAATGGCAAAAGCCAACGTGGCAAAAATGGAACCTACCCCCAACCAAACGATGATGAACTCAAAGTTACGGGCCGACACAATTTGTGTGACCATGCTTTTGAGGTTGGGGTAATCGTGACTGGCAAACAAAGCAAAAATCACCACCGACACCCTGGCCCACACGATCATCAAAAAAGTCAAAATGATCGAAAAGAAACCAATTGATTTCCAATTGGTCATCCACGAAGTCCAACTTTTGACCAAGCTAACGGGTTCGCCATTTTTAAGCTGACGCGACAAATCGTAAATGCCCGTACAAATGATAGGCCCCATCAAAAAAAAGCTGGCCATCAAGCCCATGGTGGCTTGCCAAAAAGCCCCGTACACAAAGGCAATGATGTAGCCAATAAGGGCGAACACGCCTCCGTAATAAATGCCCACAAATTTGGTGGCACGCATATCTGCCAAACCACCACGTAACCAATCAAACGCACTGAACAAAGGGATTTGCGTGCGAACTTGAGCCATGTGTCACCTCCGTTGATATTTGTCAAAAATACTACGAGGTAAACAGGTGTTGACTAGAGATGGGAAACCCTTATCCCGACATAACAATAGGGTTATTGGCTACTCAGTTGGTAACGGAGGCTGGCGACTCTTGCAAGTAACGCGCCATGTAACCACCCTGCCCTTTCAGGGGCAGTTGTAACCAAACCTCGTGACCAGAGCCTGGTGCCACTTCAATGGGCTGCCCATCAAGGCTCCACATTTGATTCAGTTGCACATCGGTGTTGCCCTGAGGTTGGATGAGTTCAATGCGGTCTCCCACAGAGAATTTGTTTTTCACCACCACGCGGGTGCGACCAGTGCCGCTGTCGGTTTCCATGAGTTCGCCAACGTATTGGCTGCGACCCGATTCGGAATAGCCACGCAAATACATTTGGTGATCGCGGTCGTGGTGGCGTTGGTAAAAACCATCGGTGTAACCACGATTGGCCAAGCCTTCGAGTTGGCCCAGCAAAGCGGGATCTAAAGGACGCCCGGCAACCGCATCGACAATGGCAGCACGATACGACTGACAGGTACGAGCCACGTAATACGGCGATTTGGTGCGCCCTTCAATCTTGAACGAATCAATGCCCATTTTGGTGAGACGATCGATGTGTTCAATGGCGCGCAAATCTTTGGAATTCATGATGTAGGTTCCATGCTCATCTTCTTCGATAGGCATGAGTTCACCAGGGCGTTGCCCTTCTTCCAACAAGAAGATATCGCTGGAAGCGTCTTCTTTGGCCTCATGAACTTTGTAATCCCAACGACAAGCATTGGTACAAGTACCCTGATTGGCATCGCGGTGAGACATATAGCCTGAAAGCAAACAGCGACCCGAATACGCAATGCACAACGCGCCGTGCACAAATACCTCTAGCTCCATTTCGGGACAGTCTTGGCGAATGGCGTCGATTTCGTCAAACGACAACTCACGCGACAAAATGACTCGCGACACCCCAACAGAGTGCCAAAAACGAGCCGCTGCACCATTGGTGGTGTTGGCTTGTACAGACAAATGAATGGGCTGATCGGGCCAGGCTTCGCGGGCCATCATGATGAGACCGGGGTCAGACATGATGAGTGCGTCGGGTTTGAGCTCAACCACAGGCGACATGTCTTTGACAAAGGTACGCACCTTGCCACCGTGCGGAAAAATGTTGGACACCAAATAAAACTTTTTGCCCATTTGATGGGCCATTTCAATGCCTTGCTGCAACACAGGCAATTTGCCAAACGTGTTGTTGCGCACGCGCAGCGAATAACGGGGCTGACCGGCATAAACGGCATCGGCACCAAAGGAAAAAGCCGTTTGAAGCATCTCTAGGCTACCCGCAGGCGCCAGCAATTCAGGTGTTTTCATAGGGGGGCGATTTTACGCGCGAGCCAAGGCAATCAGAAATTCAACCACTTGAAGTGCACGGGCATTGTCACCCCCCACCAAAGCAGGCGATGTGACATAGCGACCGTGTACGCCAAACTGAGGAACGCTTGAAATGCCGTAGGCTTTGACCAGCGCATTGGCTTGCTCGATACGCGATTTAACTTCGTTCGAATGCCATGTGCGTTCAAATTCGGAACCACTCACACCATGAGCCAAGACCCACTCGAAAATGTCTTTGTAGAGCTCTAGGCCTTGGTTGCTTTGATGAATGGCTTTGAAAATTTCAGCGCGCATGCGGCTCTCTTGACCCATGAGCGTGAGGGTGTAGAAAAGCTGTTGATGCGTGAGGCTGTGAAACGAGACCGGCACATATTCAAACTGAACGTGCGAAGGCAAAGTTTTTTTCCAAGCTTGAACCATGGGGTCGAGTCGGTTGCAAAAAGGACACCCATAGCGAAAAAATTCAATCACGTGAACGTGACCAGCTGGCACCGGCGTAGGAGCTTGCTGAGGCAATACGGTGTAGTCGATGCCCTCATCGGCCTCTATGCTGGCATGGGCCCAGCCCGGTGCCAAAGCCAACCCGGCGGCAAGTTGTAAAAGGGTGCGGCGTTTGAGCTGGCTTGTGGTCATCGCTGCAGTTTAATGCGTATCGAAAAACCAGACGATAGTGTAAAAAAGTCACATCAAGCTTCAAAGAGCAAGACAACAGCCATTGCATAGTCCCATTT
>JBEDMU010000076.1:0-3247 GCA_041170945.1 Pseudomonadota bacterium | reverse complement strand
TATTTTACTTCGCCTCGTGGGCTGTCGCTACTTGGCTTGGGCTGGTGGCCATGGCCAAGCCAGTTGCCAAATCGGCAGCCCTGTCACACAGCTGTACCTGGGCATTCAAGCCGCTGCGAGTAGCCATTTCTAGGGGCTGGTGCGTGAGTCCACACAAAATCAACCGAATGCCTCGCTTGCGACAGGTGTTGGCCAGGTTGATCAGTTCGTCTGCACCCGAAGAGTCGATGTAGATGAGATTCTTCAAATCCAACACCAGCACGCGACTGGGCAAGGCGTCTTCAATGGCTTCAATGAGCTTGACGGCGCCAAAAAACAAGGCTCCATAAAGGCGGTGCGCTTCCACTTGACCCTCCAAGCCTTTGAGGATGGGATGGCTGTCGCCCGTGACTTGTTCGGCACGGGTGAGGCTGGAAATGCGGTAAATGAAGGTGATGCCCGCTGCAATAATGCCCACCTGAACCGCGGCGGTCAGATCAACCACAACCGTCAGCAAGAACACGCTGATGAGCGTGGCACGGTAGGGCAGGCGAAAGCGTTGCAGGTGAACAAATTCACGCCATTCGCCCATGTTCCAGGCCACAAACATCAAAATCGCAGCCAAGGCGGCCAACGGAATCGAACTTGCCAAGGGGGCGGCGACCAAGATAACCACCAACAAGGTAACCGCGTGCACCATGCCAGCAATGGGGCTGGTGGCGCCATTTTTGATGTTGGTCACGGTGCGAGCAATGGTGCCAGTGGCCGGCATTCCGCCAAAAAAGGGAGTGACAAAGTTGGCCACGCCTTGGGCCATGAGTTCGGTGTTGGGGTCGTGGCGGTCGCTGATCATGCCGTCAGCCACGCGAGCGCACAACAACGATTCAATGGCACCCAGCAAGGCCAAGGTGATGGTGGGCATCAGCAACTGGCGTGCAGAGTCCCATGAAAAATCTGGCCATACAAAAGCAGGCAGTTCGCTGGGAATGCCGCCGAATTTGCTGCCAATGGTTTCGACTGGAAGCTCAAAGACCGACACC
This sequence comes from Pseudomonadota bacterium, assembly GCA_041170945.1. Taxonomy (GTDB): domain Bacteria; phylum Pseudomonadota; class Gammaproteobacteria; order Burkholderiales; family Burkholderiaceae_C; genus RS62. Next base: position 2,228 of record JBEDMU010000076.1, on the reverse strand, counting down.
AACAGGGTAGCCAGCACCAAACCAATGATGGAGCCCGGGATGACGGTGAGCTTGCCTGAAAACTGAATGCCAGACCCGATTTTGGGCATGAACGATTGCCACACCACGATGGTGATCAGGGTGAACAGGGCAATGCCAAAGGCCCAAGGATTGAACGAGTCGATGTGGTTGATCAGGGCGTGCACGATGCCAAAAAAATCAGCAGGCATTTGAGCAATCGACAAGCCTAGGAAGTCTTTGATTTGCGACAGACCAATCAGCACCGCAATGCCATTGGTAAAGCCAATGATCACGGCAATTGGAATGAATCGAATGAGCGAGCCCAGCTTGAACACACCCAACGCAAACAACATCACGCCTGACAGTGCAGTGGCAATGATGAGGTTGGCCACTCCGTACTGCGCCACAATGCCGTAGACAATCACAATAAAGGCCCCAGCAGGGCCGCCAATTTGTACCCGGCTACCGCCCAAGGCCGATATCAAAAAACCGGCAATGATGGCGGTAAACAAACCGGCTTCAGGCTTGAGGCCGCTGGCAATGGCAAATGCCATGGCCAAGGGCAACGCCACCACCCCTACCGTGAGGCCGGCGGTGATGTCTTTGATCAAGCGTTGTTGGTCGTAGCCCTGAAGGGCGTCGATGAGTTTGGGGCGAAACCCCAGTTGTGACAGTTTCATAGCGTCTCGAGTTACCTGCATCAAGTGTACGACTTGGGGGTTTTCCCTCAGGAGTCTTGAACCTCGGTGGTAACCCTAGGTCAACAGGCAGCGCTACACTTTTTGCATGACTGTTTTGCACCCCGAAACCCGATCTGATTTACAGCGTGTATCGCTGTCGATGTTTTGGGAGTATTTGCTTTGGATGGCAGTGCCCATGTTGGGGCTGTATTTGGCATCGCACGAATCTGATGCCGCGGCTGGCGCGTTTGGCATCGGCATTCAAATGTCTGAAACCCTGCTGGTGGTGTTTCGTATTTTGGCCATGGGAATCGTGGTGATTGTGACGCGACAAGTAGCCGCTCAGCGTCTGGAACAAGCTCACCAAATGTCGTTTGCCATGTTCGGTGCCAGCACGTGGCTAGGTGGATTGGTGGCGTTGTATTTGGTTGTTGGCACGCCCTGGACATTGGCGGCCTTGAACACCCCTGATGAAATTTGGTGGTCGACTGCTGTGTTCATGTGGTGGTTGGCACCTGCCATGTGGCTAGAGGCGTATTGCGTGACCCTCACGGCGATTTTGCGCGCCCACATGCGTTCCCGCGAAACCAATGGGGTGATTGTGTTGATGCATGGCAGCCACATCGCCTTGAGTTTTTTGTTCATGCGGGGCTTCGGTGCATGGGAAGGTTGGGGCGTGGCAGGTTTTGCCATTGCCATGGTCGTCAGTCGAGTCCTGACCCTGTGGATGCACTTGGCCATTTGGAAACGTGTGTTTCGCATGCGGGTGCAGTGGCGTCATGTGTGGCACTTGCCAGTGTCACAAATTGCACCGGTGTTTCGCATTGGGTTGCCCGGCGCTGCATACGAAATGACCTATCGCATTGCCTTCATGGTGGCGATGTCGGTGGTGGCTTCACAAGGTGTGGCCGCTATTGCAGCCCACGCCTACACCTTGCAAATTTTGAAGTTTGTGCTGCTGACCAGTTTTTCGATTGGACGTGCCACCGAGGTGTTGGTGGGGCGAGAAGTGGGCAAAGGCAACTTGCGTCAAGCCGATCGCATGGTACGTCGCACGGTGCAGTGGGGGTTGTTGATATCGGGTAGTTTGATTGTGCTGGTCGCTTCAAGTGCCGATTGGATTTTGCGGGTGTTCACCCGCGATCCGCACATCATGGAGGTGGCGGGTTATTTGTTGTGGATGGCCGTGGCTTTAGAGCTGACTCGGGTGTTCAACCTGATTGTGGTTGCTGCACAGCGAGCAGCAGGTGATATCCATGTTCCTGCAGCGGTTGGCATGGTCTCCATGATTGTGCTTTTGGGGGCAGGGTCGGTGTGGCTGGGCCAATGGTTGGGTATCTATGGGGTGTGGTTGGCCTTGGTGCTAGATGAAGGCGTACGCGGCCTTTGGGCCTGGTGGAGATGGCGGCAGCTGGGTTGGCTGCCGCATGCCCGCGACGCGGTGCGCTCGGTGCGCGACAACCGCTGATTTCAGTGAATACGCATGCCAGGCTGGGCGCCAGCGATGGGCTCTAGCACGTAGATGCCGGGTTGGGCTTTGTCGTCAGC
>JBEDMU010000075.1:0-8991 GCA_041170945.1 Pseudomonadota bacterium | reverse complement strand
GCGTGTTGCTGTACCTCATGGATGCCAAGGGCATGAGCGCGGCACAAATTGGACAATTGCTTTACAAGCAATCGGGGCTGTTGGGCATGTCGGGACTGTCGCAAGACATGCGCACCCTCGAGGCCAGCCAAGACCCCAAAGCACAAGCCGCTATTGACTATTTTTGTCACCGCATCAGCCGCGAAACAGCAGCTTTGGCTGCAGCCATGGGAGGGATTGATGCGCTTGTATTCACCGGTGGCATTGGTGAACATTCTTCTAGGGTGCGCGCTCAAGTGTGCGCTTCGCTGACTTGGATGGGCATAGAACTTGACCCAGATCGAAATGCACAGCACAACGGCATCATCTCTTCAGACGCCTCTTGCATACAAGTACGGGTGATGCAAACTGACGAAGAGCAAATGATTGCCAAACACTGTCATGAGTTGCTCGATTGAATGCGCGCATGTGAGTCGCAATCCGATACACTGAATTTGAGGGGGGAGCACTGGGTAACCCCCGACTGACTGCAAGGAGCCAAAACCATGTTTCCCGAGTATCGCGAGCTCATCAGCCAACTCAAAACCACAGACCATCATTTCGCCAAGCTGTTTGACGAACACAACCGTCTAGATCAACAAATCAAAAACTTCGAAGCGCATATTGAACATGCATCACACGAAGCCATTGAAGATTTGAAAAAACAAAAGCTACACCTCAAAGACGAGCTGTACAAAATATTGCGTCAAGCTTCAGAGGCCTGATTTGATGTTTGGGGCAAACGGGGGCCCACCCATTGGGCTCCCAATGCCAACACAGTGGCAGATGCACTGACCACCATCAAGGCCGCAACCAACGAAAAATGTTGCGCTAGGCTGCCCACAACCGGTGGCCAAAACAAAAATCCGCCGTATCCAATAGAAGTCACCGCCGCAATGGCTGCTGCAGGCGACTGCCCGGGGACACGCGATGCAGCGTTGTACAAAATGGGAGCTACTTGGGCGATACCCACGCCGACCAAGGCAAAGCCGATAAATGCCACCCAAGGAATGGCCAACCACAACACCAAGGCCATAGAGACTGCCGTCAAGACGGCGCCCACTTGCAGAATGAGCGCCTCGTTGTACCGAGCCCGAACCCAATCACCGCCAAAACGCGCTGCAGCCATAGCAGCCGCGAAGACAGCGTACCCCAAGGCCGCCACATCTTGAGGCAAACCCAACTCCTGTTTCAAGTACAGCACACTCCAGTCGTACATCACGCCTTCGGCGCCCATGCCCGCAAACAACAGCAATGCCAATACCAACAACAATCCATGCGGCCAAACAAAATGAGGCGTTTCGTCTGGCGTGGAGTGCGGGTCTGACTGATGTCCTTGGGCCACCGTGAGATAAGGTGCCGACCACTTGCTGACTACCAACACTGCAGCCGCAAATCCCACCAACTGCCAGCGAGCCGACACATCGATCAAAATCAAAGCAGCCGCCATGGCCGCACCCGCCATGGCTCCCAAGCTAAAAAACCCGTGCAAGCCGCTCATGAGCTTGCGCCTGCTGACGTGCTCCAATGCTGATCCTTCGGTATTGATGGCCACATCAAGCATGCTCATGCTGGCACCGATGAACATAGCTGGGATCCACAACGCATGAATGGTGGGCCACCACAGCAACAAACTGAACAAGGTGGCAAACAAAACAGTGGAATACCAAGCCAATCGTGCAGGACCTACTTGCCTGACGGCTCTGCCCGCAAACATGAGCGACAAAACAGCACCACTGGCCACCGACAACAACACCAACGACAACCAACCCTCATTCAGGCCGTAATGCTGCTTCACAGAAGGAATGTGCGCGCCCCACACCCCAGATAGCAAACCCAACAAGAAAAATTGAATGCGTGTGGCGCGAATGGCTGAATTCAAAGCAGTCATTCGCGCATCATAGCGTGGCGCTTAATCTTCTTCTTGCTGAAGCTTGAAGCCCGCAGAGAGTTTGCGCTGCACCTCGGATGGCACCTGCTCGTAATGCGACAACTCGAGCGTGTAAACCCCTTGGCCTCCGGTCATAGACTTGAGGCGAGGCTGATAGTTGTCAAGTTCGGCCAAAGGTACGATGGCTTTGATGCTCATCATGCCACCGCGACCACTGTCACTGCCCGTGATCTGACCACGGCGCCATGACAAATCGCCACTGATGTCACCAAAACAGTGTTCAGGCGCTGTGACTTCAATATTCACGATCGGTTCCAAAATCACCGGCGCCGCTTGCATAGCAGCCTCACGCATGGCTTTTTTGCCAGCAGATACAAAGGCAATTTCTTTGCCATCAACCGCATGGGTTTTGCCGTCGTACACCGTCACACGCACGTCTTGCATGGGAAAGCCCGCCACCATCCCTGTGGCCATGGCTTCACGCACACCCTTTTCAACGGCTGGGATGAAGACGCCAGGGATGACCCCACCTTTCACGGCATCGACAAATTCAAACCCTGCTCCCCGCTCCAAAGGCTCGACACGCAAAAATACTTCGCCAAACTGACCTGCACCGCCTGATTGTTTTTTATGGCGATGATGTCCTTCTGCCGGCTTGCTGAGTGTTTCTCGGTAAGGAATGGTGGGAGGGTGACTTTCAATATCTAGGTGAAATTGTTCACGTATGCGTTCAAGCACCGACTCCAAATGCATTTCACCCAATCCACGAATCACCGCCTCATGGGTATTGGCGTCGTGCTCGACATGCAACCCTGCATCTTCGGCCGTGAGTTTATGCAACACCTCGGCCAGTTTGGACGTATCGGATTGCTTTTTGGGTTTGATCGCCAGCCCCAACACGGCGTGAGGAATATCCAGCGATTTCATGTGCACATGATCGTCTTCACCCGCATCGTGCAACACAGCGTCAAACGATAGCTCATCTACCTTGGTCAGCGCCACGATGTCACCTGGCATGGCCTGATCGACTTCGGTCAGTTGCTTTCCTTGGACATGAAACAAATGTGCGACTTTGAAGCTTTTGCGTGAATCACCTGCAAACAACTGCATGCCTTGACGCATGGTGCCCTGGTACACCCTGGCATAGGCAGTTTTGCCTACATAAGGATCAATTTCAATTTTGAATACATGGGCAATGACGTGCAATGACGCATCGGGCAAGGCTTGGAACGGAACCGCTGCATCACCCTCCCCCTTCACAAACGCGGGCAAGTTACCTTCTGCGGGGTTGGGCAACAACTTGACCAAGGCATCCAGCAATTGCGGCACGCCGGCTCCACTGATTGCACTGGCAAAACAAACTGGAACCAAATGGCCACTGCGCAACGCAGCCTCAAACGGAGCATGTAAACGCTTGGCTTCAACATCCCCTTGCTCCAAGTAGTCGTTCATGAGTTCTTCGTCCATTTCGACCACTTGATCGAGCAGTTGTTGATGGACTTGCGCCACATTCCACGGCCCGACTTGCCCTTCACGTTGGGCAATGCAATCGACCACCTGCTGCGCCTCTAACTGGGGGACATTAATCGGCAAGCATTCGCGACCAAAACTGGTTTGAATGTCATCCAGCAGAGCGGCCACATCGATGCCGGCTGCATCGATTTTGTGCACTACGATCATGCGACACAAACCTCTGGCCTGTGCCCAATGCATCATGCGACGGGTGGTGAGTTCGATTCCCTTGGTGGCATCAATGACCACCACCACGGTCTCTACTGCATCCAGAGCCCAAACGGCTTGCCCCATGAAGTCGGGATAGCCCGGGGTGTCGAGCATGTGCACGCGCGTGTTGTCGTGCTCGAGGTGCGCCACTGCCACCTTGACCGAGTGCAAATGTTGTTTTTCCAGAGCGTCGTAATCACAAACGGTGTTGCCTTTTTCAACCGAACCGACCTGATGAATAGCACCCGCTTGTGCCAGCAAGGCTTCAATGAGGGTGGTTTTACCTGCCCCACCATGGCCCACCCAGGCCACAGTACGCAAATATTCAGGAGAGTAGGTGTTGTGGTTCATGACTGTCTTTCTGTTCGATGTCCGAGGAGCCCAACCTAGGGATTCCCCCTTTGGTCAGTGTAGGCGGGGGTCAACAGCCGTGTCCCTGATTCATGTCAACGCCAAGTTGCAGAAAAAGTGACTTCATGCCTCGCTATACTGCAAACGCTGGTTTAGCTGCGTCATGGCGACACTTGCATGACAGCTCACCCTTATGCCCACAAAGGATCACATGTCAATGGAAAGCCCGTTCAAAGGTAAAACTGGTTTGCGCAGGGTATTCAACGCCACTGGTTACTCCATCGAGGGGCTTAAAGCTGCTTACAGTTATGAAGACGCCTTTCGCCAAGAAACATGGTTGGCTTTGGTGCTGATGGTGGTGAGCGTATTCTTGCCAGTGAGTCTGCTAGAGCACGCCTTGCTGATCAGCAGCTTGATCTTGGTGCTGGTCGTGGAATTGATCAATTCGGCCATCGAAGCAGCTATTGATCGCATTGGCCTTGAGAGTCACCGCTTGTCTAAGCGCGCCAAAGACATAGGCAGTGCTGCGGTGATGTTGTCGCTGCTGAATGTGCTGGTGATTTGGGGGCTGACTCTGTACGGAATCTGGGCCTGATTCAAACGCCTGTTGAAGAAAGCTTGCGACGTATGGCGCGAATCAGCGCACCCAACACGGGCACATGGACATACAACTCTTCGCCGGTGTCCCAATAATCGCGGTGCCAGTCAATCAACCCTTGTGAATTGCACTTTAAATGGGTGCAACCGCGAATGGTATGACGTTGGTGGGCACGCTTGCCCTTTAAAGACAAGTGCATATCCCAAATGAGCACTGTGTGATCACCCTCTGTGATGCACTGGTGAATGACAAAGCGAGGCTCATGCAAATGTTCAAACATGTCTTCAAAAATATGTTTGATGTGTGATTTGCCAGTGACTTCGTTGAATGGGTCTTTAAAAAAAGCCTCGTCACTGTATAAGTTGAGAAGATCGTTCAGGTTGTCAGGAGACAACTGCTCGAAACTCTGAACCAGGCGGTCAACAACACAGACGTTCATGTTCAATCTTTAGGTGGGTTTTTTCACCCAACGGGTGATGAGTTTTTCGTAAAGTGACCAAGGCAACCAAGACAGGGCCTTGAGCATGAAAGAAAACCGCTTCGGAAAATGAATTTCAAAATGTCCCTTGGCCAACCCTTGAATCACGGCTTGGGCAGCTTGCTCAGGGGTGATGATGAACGGCATCTCAAACTGGTTTTTGTTGGTGAGTTGGGTGCGGACAAAACCTGGGTTGACCACCCAAACCCCGATTCCTCTGGGCTGCAACTCTAGGCGCATGCACTGCGCCCAATGAATGAGAGCCGCCTTGCTCGGGCCATAGGGCAATGAGTTCGGTAATCCGCGATAACCGGCTACGCTGGCCACCCAAGCCACTCCCTGCCCTGGTTTTAAGTGCGGGACGATCAAATGGGTGAGATGAACGACTGCCGTGAAATTGACATCGATGATGCGAAGAGCGCGCTCAGGATCGAGTTGATCAATCGACGCGGGTTCGTAGTCACCCGCCATGTACACGATCAAATCGATTCCACCCCATTGTTCTAGCAAATGCGCGTGCACCTCTTGCATGCGCTGTGCTTGGGTGGAGTCGGCAGCCATGCAAAGGGCTTGTGGAATATTCAACGCATGCAGGGCTTCGGCGCGACGTGATGTCAGCGCCAGTTGTGCACCTAATGCGCTGAGTTGATGTGCCAGAGCTGCACCAATGCCGCTGGACGCCCCAATGATCCACACACGGCGATTGCTCCACTGGGTGATGCGCATGGACGATTACTTGAGCAGGCCAGCCTGAGAAATGGGCATTAGGCGTGAACCAAATCAAATTGGACCACGTCAATGCTTCCGGCACGAAAACCCGCTTCGCAGTAGCACAAGTAATAGCGCCAAAGTCTGCGGAAATCGTCACCATAGCCTTGCTCACGAATTTGTGGCCAACGCTCTTCAAATGCCTGGCGCCAAATGGCCAATGTTTTGGCGTAGTCGATTCCAAATGCCATTTGATCAATCACCTGCAAACCTGCAGCTTGAGCGCGCTTCACAAACTCTTGCCGGCTAGGCAACATGCCACCAGGAAAAATGTACTGCTGAATAAAGTCAGTTCCTTTGCGGTACTTGGCAAACAACTGATCGTGAATGGTGATGCTTTGAATCATGGCATGACCACCTGGCTTGAGCGAACGCTTGATGGTTTGAAAATATTCATCCCAATAACTTTCACCCACAGCCTCAAACATTTCAATAGACACAATGTGATCAAAGCTTTGGTTCAGGTCGCGATAGTCTTGCAAACGCAGATCGGCCGCTGGGGCACGTCGCTGAGCAAACTCGAGTTGCGATGGTGAGAGGGTGATGCCCGTGACATGCACGCCCTGCTCGGTGGCCTGCTTGGCAAAACCACCCCATCCACAGCCAATTTCAAGAACGTGCTGCCCCGTTTGCAGGTGCAATCGATCGATCATGCGCTGATATTTGGCCACTTGCGCTGTGTGCAAATCGGTGGTGGCGTTGGATCCAAACCATGCGGCTGAATAGGTCATGCTGGAATCGAGCCACAGACGATAAAAGTCATTGCCTAGGTCGTAATGCGCCATGATGTTTCGGCGCGACCCTTTGCGGGTGTTGCGATTGAGCCAAGCGTGGCGCAGCTTCGCCCATATCAAATGCAGGGACGAACCATAAATAGCCCGCTCAATTTGTGATCGATTGTTCACAAACAGCGTGAGCATGGACACCAAGTCATTGGTGCTCCAATCGCCATCTAAATACGATTCAGAAAATCCAATGTCACCGCGTTGCACGATATTTGAAAACACACGCATGTCGTGCACATTCATCTGGGCGACCGTGTCACCTTGCCCCATGACCAACGGCGAAAAGCCCGGCATGTGCACCTCGATGCTGCCGCCCCGAAGCTGGGACATCAGGCCCAACACCCATTGAGCGTCTCGACTGATGCCTGGCAACGCATGTTGTGGCAAACGATCTGAAAGCACTGAAGTATTCATGTGGGGCGAGCTCCGTAAAAAGGGACCCTGCGCAGATACAGTCGCAGGGCTTGCCAATGAATGCGACCTATCACGCCCAAACCCAGCAGGGGCATGCGCAACAAGGCCTTGAGCAGGGTTGACACACTCCATCCGTGTGACTTCCCAGAAATGGATGTGATCATCAATCGCCCATGGTCGTCGTGATAATCGATGCGCGACCAAGGGGTTTGGGTGTTCGTACCAAACCAAAACTGGTAATGCCCTTGAACCTGACAAAAGGGCGATACGTGAAATACCTTGTTGGCCTCTAAAGCGGTGTGCGAATCAACCTGGTGTGAATCGGGGATTGAAAGCCAATAAGCGTGATGACCACCAAAGGTGTTGTTGACTTCGGCCATCACCGCCACCAAGCGGCCCGCTGGATCATGGCAAAACCAAAAACTCACCGGGTTAAAGGCATAGCCAAGCACACGAGGAAAGGTTTGCAACACCACCTCGCCCCCTGTAGGCAAGCCCTGCTGAGCCAGTTGGGCTTGTGCCCAAGTCCACAAGTCACTGCCATCGTGTGGACCGTGATCACGCGCTTGTACAGACATCAAACCCTTGCGATTGAATGCAAACAATCGTCCTCTTTGCGCCTCATGAGGTTTTTGCAGGGGAATGCGCACAAAAAACACGGGGTAGTGAAACGCGTGTTCTACTGGCCGCAAACGACGATGCATGACCGTACCCCACAACAACTGTGGGCCAAATTCATGTGAATTTGCCGTTGCGGATGAATTCATGCGTTGGGACCTGCGTGCGCGTCAGTCGACAAGGCTTAGGCCTTGGCAGGTGACCAACTGGGAGACGGACGCTTGATGGGCTGATTGGCCGCGGTGGCAGAGTGGCTTGCCCAACCCGTTTCCCACGGCACTTGAACGCCCATGCCATGCGCCACTTCAATGGCCGAACGCAATCCATCTTCGTGGAATCCATAGCGAGTCCACGCTCCGGCCAGCCACACGTTGCCATGACCCTGAACGGCAGGAAGGTGTTGTTGGGCTTCGATGGCTGCCTGATCGAAAATGGGATGGTCGTATTCAAATTCAGCCAGCACCTTGCTGGGGTTGATTTCTCGCGCGCTGTTGAGTGTGACCAACACAGGAGATTGAAACGGCAAGTGTTGCAGGCGGTTGATCCAGTAGGTCACTCCCACGGGCCGTTCCATCACTGCACCCTCACCCGACGTGTAGTTCCACGCCGCCCACAGTCGATGATCGCGCGGCATGACAGCAGCGTCGGTATGCAATACCACATGATTGGGTTGATAGCGCACCGATTCAAGCAATTGGCACTGCTGAGCATGTTGGTGCGATGAGTCTTGGCGCAAAATCTGCAAGGCCTGATCGGTATGGCAAGCCAGTACCACTTTGTCAAACACGTCGCTGCCATCTGTGTGCTGCAGTCGCACTTGACCGTTGGCTTCGTGACTGAGCGCGTGTACCGCACAATTCATGCGAATGTCGGCGATGTGCGCTGCCATTTTTTCAACATAGGTACGACCACCGTTTTTGACGGTACGCCATGTAGGGCGGTTGAATATTTGCAGCAACCCATGGTTGTCGCAAAAGCGCACAAAGGTGTGCATGGGCATGTTCAAAATTTCACCCATGGGGCTAGACCAAATGGCCGCAGCCATGGGCAACAAGTACCACTCTGAGAAACTACTGGAGTAGTGTCCCTTGAACAAAAACTCACGCAGGGTGGTGTCGCTGTGAGGATTTTCTTGCACCCATTTTTTGCTTTCTTTGTTAAAGCGCAGGGTGTCGTTGAGCATGGCCCAAAACTGACGACGAATGAGGTTGCGCTTTTGACCAAAAATGGTGGCCAAGTTGCTCCCAGCCCACTCCAAGTCGGGTTCGTCCATCGACACCGAAAACGACATTTCAGATTCGAGGCTTTCTACACCAAACAAGTCAAACAACGCACACAAATTGGGATA
>JBEDMU010000074.1:0-9537 GCA_041170945.1 Pseudomonadota bacterium | reverse complement strand
CGGTGTTCGACTTGGCACCCGGGGCTGAAATGATGACCTGGGACATCACCGCCCTGGGCCTGCCTGCGGCCGATATGCCTTTTGTGCAAGGCACCTTCCGGCAACACCTGGAGATTCCCGGTGTCTGGCTGGAACGCGGCACCCTGAACGCTGAGGACACCCGCCTGATGGACAGCCCGCTGGGCTTGACAGGCCAGCGCTGCATGGCCACGCTGGTGTTTGCAGCGGGCAGCACCATCGCGACTGAACGCTCAGACCGTGCCTTGACCTGCGCACGCGAACTGCTCGAAGTGTCTGAACTGCGCCTGACCGCAGGGGCGACCTCACCACACCAACAAGTGATTGTGTTGCGGGTGCTCTCGCCTGTGACGGAACCGGCCATGCAACTGCTCAGGCAAGTGTGGGCGACTTGGCGGTATGAGATGTGGGGATTGCAAGGGACAGCGCCACGTGTATGGAATATTTAGGATTTCAACAACGTGCATTGGAACGATAAGCAAAGTTACTGCAAAGACACACTTTCCTTACGTTTGAGCATTTGTGCTCATCTTCCCCATTTCAAACGGCCCTTAAATAGGGCCGTTTGATGATGAATCAGATCGATTATTCTGGTTTGAACCCAGCGCCTTTTAACAACTCTGCGCTTTCAGACACGTATGCAGCCATGTACTTTTTGAACTCATCAACACCTTCGGTGATGGGATCGATGCCCAATGCTTCGAACGCGCCAGCCTTGGTCAACTGCTGCACTGCTTCATTGATGGCCTTATTGAGAAACTGAACTCGATCAGATGGGGTACCTTTCTGTGCCCAAACACCATACCAAGATTCGGCGACAAATTTGGGATAACCGCTTTCAATCGCCGTCGGAACATTTGGCATGACCGAACTGCGCTTGGCGGATGTGACCATGATAGGTTTGACTTTGCCCGATTTGGCCAGGCCTTGCAAAGCAACAATCGCGTCAATCTGGATTTGTACATGACCACCAGCGACATCGGTCAATGCTGGCGCGGTGCCTTTATAGACCGCTGTTACCAAATTGGTTAAGTTGCCCTGATTGGCGAACATAAGTGTCCCCAAATGGCTCGCAGCCCCAAGAGCAGGCAACGCGGCTGTCCATTTATCGGGGCTTTGCTTGGCCGCAGCGATGACCTCGGAGAGTTTGTTTTGTGGCAAATTAGGAGAAATCACCATCATCAATGGCGCTTGACCGACTCGCGCAACAGCAGAGAAATCAGTTTGTGGGTCATAAGGCGGATTGCCCATCACTTGTTTGGCCAAAGCATGAGTCGATGCGGAAAACAACAGCGTCATCCCGTCTGGATTAGCAGTCTGAACAAACTTTCCACCTACAGAACCGTTGGCGCCAGGTTTGTTCTCGACGACCACAGACAGGTTGAGATTGGTGCCCAATTGTTTGGCGATTAAACGGGCGGCGCTGTCAACACCTCCCCCTGGTGCGAAAGGCACGACCATTCTGATCGGACCCTCAGGTAATTTGGTTTGCGCCATGACGGTACTACCTGCCAGTAATGTGATCAAGGCGATTGCTCGTTTGATAGGGTGCATGAAAGTCTCCTGTTGTGGTTAAAAAATCAATCCCGATAGCTGGACCGCCAAGCACGAGACCCGCCCATCAACGGCGCTTCAACTGAAGGGCCATGCAGCTTGGCGTAGGACTCAATGGTTTTGGTCATTCGTGACAAAAGCCAATCAGCGACCGCTGGCTCGGCTTGCTCTGTCTGTAATCGTTGCAAGGTCAGACGGATCGGTTGGTGCTGGTCCGCGACAGGGCCTGGAGAAAGCAAGAAAGCTACAACGTCGCGCTCACCAAGTCGTTCACTTTCCGCCCACAGGTAATCTGCAATGTCGCGCTCGAAATCCTCCAACGTGACGCTGATACCCGCCATGTTGCAAGAACACCCCAGCGCAATATGCTGCGCTGACAACCTGTGCCACAGCTCCGCCAAATAAGTGGCCTGTGTGCGGATGGTGTTCTCGTGAATCACGTCAAACATGGGCACGTAACGCTGAGGTTTCAGCCTCAAGGACTTGATGGTTGTTGTCAAGCACTACGCCATAAAGCTTCTTGGCGGCTTCACGGCTCACATAGCCTTCGCGGACGTCTTCCGCGACTTTTTGCGCGTCGCGTTTAAAAGGGTTGCCGAAACCACCTCCTCCGCCAGAAAGCATCTTGTAGGCATCACCACGCTCTAGTCGCACGTTGAAAATCTTGGCGTTGGGTAAATCCTCTTCCCACTGCCCCTTGTGTCGGATGGCGATGCCATTGCTAGCCGCCTCACCCCCCCCCTCCAAGCCCCAAGGCTTGCAATGCATACGGTCAATACGGGTGGTAACAGAAAATGGGGAAAGTGCCTGGACCACCATTTCGGCACCCAGTCCGCCGCGATACTCACCAGCCCCGCCGCTGTCTTGACGAATTTTGTAGCTTTCTACCAGTACGGGGTACTTCGCCTCAAGTTGTTCGGTGGGGCTGTTGTGTGTGTCCCCATCGTTGATACAAACCGTCACCGAAACACCGTCTTCCCTGCTCTTGGCACCCCAACCACCGCCAAGTGGCCCAATCCCAACGATAAACAATCGACCATCCTCTGGTGAAATACCGTGGATATTTGGAAACACCAAATCAGCATGATGACCTGCTATGGAGCGGTCCGGAATCGCAGGCGCCAGAGCTTTGAAAATAGTGTCAATCACTGTCATCGGGAAGGTCATCCATACCCTCATCGGGTATGGGCGCTCGGCACTGATGACGGTACCCATGGGCATGATGACCTTGAGTGGTCGAAAGCTACCATCGTTGACGGGGTAATCGGTCGGTGTGGTGAGGCACTTATAGGCCACTTGGGCGCAAGCAATTCCTGTGGTAAAGCCCGAGTTGTAAAAGCCTTTGACCTGACGACTGACATCGGAGAGATCAATTTCCATTTCGTCACCTTTGACAGTGACCTTGACTCTGATCGGTATGCGCTTACCAACGTCCAGACCATCGTCATCCATGAAAGATTCTGCTTCGTATACGCCGTCGGGAATGGTCAATGTATTTTGTCGCGCCAATTTTTCCGACGCATTCATGATTTCCAGAATGGCGCCTTGAACAGCTTCGTTTCCATAGCGTTGAACCAGTTCCAAAAATCGACGCTCACCGGTGGTGATCGCGGTGATCTGCGCACGCAGGTCCCCTAATGCACGCTCAGGCATGCGAACGTTCATGCCAATGATGTCGATCAAGTCCTGGTTGACCTTACCCGCGCTCTGGTACTTGACGATGGGAATCTGAATGCCTTCAGAGAAAATGTCCGTCGTGATCTGACCCAGACTCCCGCCAACGTCCAACCAATGCGCCATGCAGCAAGTAAAACCAATCAACTTGCCCTCATGAAAAACCGGCATGGTGAATGTAAAGTGATTCAAGTGACTGCCGGTGGTGTAGGCATCGTTGGTCACCAAAATGTCCCCGGGATGAATATTCTCGTACCCAAAGTGACGAATTTTGGACTTAACTGTTTCAGACATGCCCCGGATGAACATTGGCAGCCCCAGTCCAATGGAAACCGTATCCCCTTCCTTGGTGAACAGTCCAACTGTGAAATCCAGTGCCTCGTAAATGATGAGGTTGTAGGCCGTCCTCATCAGGTTGGTCTTCATCTCCTCCGTAACAGCAAAAAGACCATTGCGAATGATTTCGACAATCACAGGATCTACTTTTGGCGAGGGATTTTGGAGTGCGCTGTTATTCATGCTCGATCGCTCCCGATGGAAATTTGCAAATTGCCAAATTGGTCAACACGGACGGTGTCACCCGGTTGAACCACCGTAGTCGAAGCGTGCTCTTCGATCAGGGCAGGACCCTCAATTAAATTACCGCTCTTAAGCCCGTCGCGCTTGTAGACCGCCGTAGAGATGTAATCGCCAGCACATCTGAAATAAACGGGCTTGTGTGTACGCAGTGCTTGGGATTCTGGTTTTTCTTGTCCGGATTCAACTTGATTGCGGGGAGGCTTCTTCATGCGCCCCATGACGGTCACCCGCAAGCTCACAATGTCTGCAGCCTCTTTGGGTGCCGAAGTTCCATACCGAATTTTGTGAACTTCATCAAAATGTTTTTTGATGCCAGCGCGGTCTTGCCTGTCAAAGAATTCCCGAGGCAAGTCCACCGTCACTGCATGCTCCTGCCCCACGTACCGCATGTCTCCCGCACGTTCAAAAATAATTTCCTCGGGACGAATCTGCGAGGCACTGATAGCCGCACGACCTTCGTCTTCCATGTCTTTGTAAATGGTTTCAATTTCATCGAAAGACAGACCATCTAAACGACGAAAAACGGAACGAACGTAGTCATAACGGAGGTCAGAAAACAGCATGCCGTAAGCTGAAAAATAACCAGGTGCGTAAGGAATCAACACCTGACGGATACCAATTTCTCGGGCAATGGCGGAAGCATGTAAGGGACCTGCTCCACCATAAACAACCATCGTGAAGCTGCCAGCATCTAGGCCACGCTCAGTGGTCACAGCTTTCACTGCATGCGACATCTGAGTGACCGCAATACGCAAAATTCCGTCTGCAGCATGCGTTGCATCCAAACCCAACAACTTGGCCACCTTGTCTTCCATCGCTTGTTTGGATCGCTCAAGGTACAAGGGCATTTCGCCACCCAAGAAGTTTTTTTCGTCCAGTCGTCCAAGGATCAAGTTGGCATCGGTCACAGTGGGCTCTTCGCCACCACGACCGTAACAAACCGGCCCAGGCATGGAACCAGCCGATCTTGGCCCCACACGCAAAGAAGAGCCCAATTCGACTCGGGCAATTGACCCACCACCTGTGCCCACTTCAAAAATGTCCATCATCGGAATTTGAATGGGCAAGGCTTTTTCATAGCCACCGATCAAAGCGCTGCCCGTTGTCAGTGGACGACCCTCGCTGATGACACCAGCTTTAGCGGTTGTTCCACCCATATCGAAAGCAATGGAATCTGGCAGATCCAGTTGTGCACAAATAGCTTGGGCCCCAATCACACCCGCTGCAGGCCCAGACTCCAACATGCGAATGCAGTCGCGTCGAGCGTGCTCCAGTGGAAACAGTCCACCGGTTGACTGCACGGCATAAAAATCACCGTCAAATCCTTTGGCCTCGAGGTGTTCCTCAAGTTTGCCCAGATAGGCCGACACGCGCGGACCCACATAAGCATTGGCCACAGCTGTTGAAACGCGTTCAAATTCACGGTATTCCTGTGACAGCTCGTGCGATGCACAGACAAATGCACCAGGAATTTCTTCCTGCAAGATGGCTTTAACTCGGCGCTCGTGTTCAGGATTGCGGTACGAATGCAACAACAACACAGCGACTGCTTCAATGTTTTCTGCCTTGAGTTGCTTGGCCAAAATTCGAACGCGGTCTTCATCCAGAGGCTTGTGCAAAGAGCCATCTGCACGCAGACGCTCACTTACCTCATGGCGCTGCGAACGTGGCACAAGCGGTACGTGCTTGGAGAAAAACAAGTTGTATGCATCTGGGCGATTGACTCGCCCTATTTCGTAAATGTCACGAAAACCTTCGGTGATCAACAAGGCGGTTTTGGCACCGTTGCGCTCAAGCAGAGTGTTGATCGCGATCGTTGAACCATGCAAAAACAAATACCCATTGGTCAAGTCAATGCCTGCACCGTCAAGCGTGTCTTGGATACCGTCATGCAAATGGCCGTGTGTGGAAAGCGCTTTACCAAAAGATATCTGTCCATTTTCTTCATCGAAGGACGCCATATCAGTGAAGGTGCCACCAATGTCCACAGCAATGCGTAATTTTTTTTGCGTCGTCATTCGATTTCCTTCAGATGCCAGCGTTGACAACAACGTTGCGAAGGATGCCCAATCCTGTGATTTCAACTTCGATGACATCACCCGAATTCATATAGACCGGTGGTTCGCGCTTATCACCTACGCCTCCTGGTGTGCCGGTCGCAATCACATCACCGGGTGAAAGGTTTGTAAAACCAGAGAGGTATTCAATGATCACAGGCAATGTGAAAATCAGATCTGCCAGTGAGGCATGCTGCATCACTTGACCATTGAGGCGACTTTGAAGCGTGAGCTGATTGACATCAGGTATGGCCTTTTGGCTTGCCATAAAGGGTCCGAGCGGGCCCGTTGCGGGGAAGTTTTTCCCCGGTGTCCACTGGTGAGTATGGCGCTGCCAATCTCGCGCGGTGCCATCGTTGAAGCAGGCATAACCAGCAATGTGATCCCAAGCCTGGGCTTGGGAAATATTCCGTCCACTTTTGCCAATGATCACTGCAAGTTCACCCTCGAAATCAAAACGCTGGGTGGCTTCGGGCTTGGGCAAGGGTGCACCGTGGGCACTCAAGCTGTCTGCAAAGCGGGTGAAGATGGCGGGGTGCTCGCTGTCAGCACGCTTCATCTCAGCCACATGGGTTTTGTAATTCAGTCCCACACAAAACACTTTCCCAGGGTTGGGAATCACAGGCAAAAGCCTTGCATCACTGGCTTTGACTGGGACACCAGAAAGCTCAATTGCAGCCTCTAGAGCTTCCAACTGATGCGCAGCTATCACCGACTTCAGATCAGGGTATTGGGTCAAAAATGAATCAGGTACTCGCAACCAGTTGTTTTCGTCCTTCCACAAGCCATAGCTGGCCTGATCCCGATACTCAAAGCTGACAAATCTCATGGTTTTCCTTGAATGACTGGCATCGGTTATCGATGCTTGGATGGCAATGAGGTGTGAGTCTAGGCAGCACACTGGCATCTGCATAGAATCTCATCTGAGATTTCAGATATGCCATATTAGGCATACCAAGGAGGCGTATGCAAATTCAAGACTTCAAGCTCTTTTTAGAGGTAGCCGAGCTGGGCAGCTTTACCAAAGTCGCAGCCCAACGGCAAACCGTGCAATCCCATATCAGTCGTCAGATCAGCACATTTGAGGAAGCCTGCGGCAGCCCCTTGTTCAAACGCACTGGCCGTGGGGTGACTTTGACTGAATTTGGTCGACACGTTGCTCTAAAAGCAAGGCAATGGGTCAGAGAAACTGACGAATTTTTTGCGGATATTCAGCAGACTGCAAAGGTCCCAATGGGCGAGGTCCGTATTGGGATACTGCCCTCAGCCGCCCACCCGCTAATGACGCATGTATTCAAACGTCTGCATCACGAATTTCCCAAAATCACACTGAACATCCGAGAAGGTCAAGGTGGAGAGCTTGATGCCATGCTCGATTCGGGCAGCGTCGACATGGCGATTCTTTTCAGATTTGATAAACCCAACACTCCTGACGAGACATTGCTTACAACCGCAAGCACTTATCTTGTTTCTAGGCCTGGCCTCTCATTGACACATGCCGACACCGTTGAATTCAGACGCTTGGAAGGCTTGCCCCTGGTGCTCCCACGTCGACCCGCTCACTGGCGATCCATCTTGGATGAAACGGCCAAAAGCAAAGGTTTCCATTTACGCACCGCCATTGAAGCCGATTCATTGAGGGTTCAAAAGGAATTGATTGCAGATAATCCGCATCTTTATGCGCTTCTGGGACCATTTTCTGTCGACCACGAATTGCGCATGGGAAAACTTCAAGCAGCCAAAGTGATCGTTCCCGACCTGAAACGCTATGTAACTTTGGCCCACCCGAAACACGGTCAGCTTACTCAAGCTAGCCGAATCGTTTCGCAGTTGATCAAGGAGTCCGTCACTGCATGGAAAAATCAAATCACTGCGCCCACCAAAAAGCAATAGAGTTCATAGTGAATAAAAAATAACATCTCATTTTTTTACGTCTTATCTTTAGATCGCCACCAGCTGCTGAATGTTCTTATCCTTCATCTCACTGCCCGGCCCGCTGGCGATCACCTCGCCACGCTCCATCACCAAGTACTGGTCGGCCAGCTCTTCCGCAAAGTCGTAGTACTGCTCGC
The DNA here is from genome assembly GCA_041170945.1 of Pseudomonadota bacterium. Classification (GTDB taxonomy): domain Bacteria; phylum Pseudomonadota; class Gammaproteobacteria; order Burkholderiales; family Burkholderiaceae_C; genus RS62. The sequence continues at coordinate 1,583 of JBEDMU010000074.1, read as the reverse complement.
ACAGCAGCACCGCCATGCGCTGGCCTTGGAGGCCTACATCGGCCAACTGGCGGATCACGCGGCCAATGTCTTTGATGATGCTGGGCTGAATGCCTTCGGTGGGTTCGTCCAAGATCAGCAAACGCGGCTTGGCGGCCAAGGCGCGGGCAATGGCCAGTTGTTGCTGCTGGCCACCTGACAAATCACCACCCCGGCGGTGCAGCATTTGCTTGAGCACCGGGAACAATTCGAACAACTCGGGCGGTATGGGTGTGCCGCCGGGCTGTGTGGCCAGGCCCATGCGCAGGTTATCTTCTACGGTGAGGCGGGCAAAGATTTCGCGGCCTTGCGGCACATAACCCACACCCGCTGCGGCGCGTTCATAGGGCTTGGCGTTGCTCAGGTCTTGGCCACCCAGTGTCACGCTGCCGCTTTTGATTGGCACCAGCCCCATGAGCGATTTGAGCAAGGTGGATTTACCCACGCCGTTGCGCCCCAGCAGTACCGTGACCTGGCCTTGGGTGGCAGTCAGGCTGACATCACGCAGGATGTGCGAGCCACCGTAATACTGATGGATGTTTTTGACTTCAAGCATGCTCAGCGTCCCAAATAAACTTCGATCACCCGCTCGTCGGCCTGCACTTGGTCGAGCGTGCCTTGGGCCAGCACCGCGCCGTCACACAGCACGGTGACGATGTCCGAGATGGTGCGGATGAAGCCCATGTCGTGCTCCACCACCATCAGCGAGTGTTTGCCCTTGAGTGTGAGGAACAGCTCGGCGGTGCGCTCGGTCTCGTGGTCGGTCATGCCCGCCACAGGTTCATCGAGCAACAGCAATTTGGGCTCTTGCATGAGCAGCATTCCGATCTCTAGCCACTGCTTTTGACCATGGCTGAGCAAACCCGCCTGTTTGCTAACGCTGTCCGCCAAGTGGATGGTGTGCAGCACTTCGGCCAAGCGGTCACTTTGCTGCGAGTCGAGTTTGAAAAACATCGAAGCCTTCACACCCTTGTTCGTCTTGAGGGCGAGTTCCAGGTTTTCAAACACGGTGAGGTGCTCGAACACGGTGGGCTTTTGGAACTTGCGCCCAATGCCCAGCTGTGCGATTTCAGGTTCGGTGTGGCGCAGCAAGTCGATGGTGCTGCCAAAGAACACGGTGCCTTCGTCGGGCCGGGTCTTGCCGGTGATGATGTCCATCATCGTCGTCTTGCCCGCGCCGTTGGGTCCGATGATGCAGCGCAGCTCGCCGGGGGCAATGTCGAGCGACAACTTGTTGATGGCCTTAAAACCATCAAAGCTCACGCTCACGTCGTCCAGGTAAAGGATGCGGCCATGGGTCACATCGACCGCATTGGCGTCTTGCACCACGCGGCCATAACCTGCGCTGCGCCCGCCAGATTCGGTGGACTCCAAGCGCTCTTGGTTCAAACGCGCCACACGCTCGGCGCCTTTTTGGAGCAGATCGGGCGTCATGCAGCACCGACTTTCTTGTTGCGCAACTTGGCCCACAAGCCGATCACGCCATGGGGCAAATACAGCGTCACCACAATGAACAAGGCCCCCAAAAAGTACAGCCAAAATTCAGGCGCGGTCACTGTGAGCCA
>JBEDMU010000073.1:0-8125 GCA_041170945.1 Pseudomonadota bacterium | reverse complement strand
AGTTTGTGGACTACGGCGGAGGGGTCATCTTCGCCGAGCAAATTCCCAAGGATGAGTGGGCCAAGATGATGGTGATTGACGCTCGCGATCCCGGTCAGTTTGCCAAAGGACATATTCCTGGTGCTGTCAACATGGACTGGCGTCAAGTGCTTGCCAAGCGAAGCACGATTCCAAAAAATAAGCCGGTACTGATTTACTGCAACTCCGGCTCATTGTCGGCACAAGCAGGATTTGCTTTGCGCGTGGCGGGTTGGGACAATGTGAAAATCTTGCAAGGCGGTATGGAAGAGTGGAAGGCCAAAGGCGGCTTCGATGCAGCAACAAAAGCTGTAGGCGCTGCTAAGCATTGATTTGCTGCGTCCGGGTCATCAAAAGTCAACTGTCGTTATTGATGGTCATGAGGTTGGAGCGAGGGGGCGGCTGCCTCTGTTGGCATTGAGCGGACATCGATCATTTTTTTAGCCATGCTGGTTAATGATTTTCTTCCTGTCACTTCAAGCTAATTTCAATCTCGCTCCGAGTAATCTTTCCGGTCTTCTCAAGTTGAGCTAAGGCGCGGTAAAGCGCTTCATGCGTCACAGCCATTTGCTTGGCAAGCTGCTTGAGCGAGCATTTCAGTGAATATCGTCCGTCTTGACCTTCGGTCTCAACCAGGTGCAGGATTCGGCTTTGAACCTTGGGCAACGAAAGGCGCTCGTTCTGAAGTCTGAGTCGTCGCACTTCGCTGCTGAGCATGTGTATCCATCGCTCAGCGAAACCATAGTCCAGCTTGAACGCTTGCCGCAGCGCTCGAATTGGAATGCGCACGATTTCTGATGGCAATGTCGTTCGTGCATCGCAATGGTAGGCAGCAGATGTGAGACTGGCTTCACCCACAAAGCCCATCTGACAGCGTTGGAGATTGACGACTTCCCCATTCAAACCATGTCGCTCCAGGACCACTTCGCCATGGCAGACAAAGTACATCCATTGGGGACGCACACCCGTCAGAAACAGGGAGGTTTCTTCTGCGCAGGTGAGTGGCTCACATTGGGCCAACAACTGTGGCGGGAGCAGCTGCTCAAGGGTTGAAGGTAAAAGCATAGGGAATCGTTGGGCCATATGATTATTATCATATGCCTAGATGACCAGAACGAGGACACTTTCATAAAAGGGTATGTACATGTCGTCAAAAATATTTGAGTTTGGCCAAGTGCGGCCAGAATACGCCGTTCCTGTTCTAAACGAAGGTGCGGTCCGTGCCGCTGCAGGCATATTGTTCTTCCTGGCCGTGATCAGTTTCATGAACGCTTGGCTCACCGGGAACTTTCAGCCGACCCGTGTGTTCGTGGTGTGCTTTTTGATTGAGTTCACTATCCGCATCTTCATCAACCCGCGTTTTGCCCCAGTGATGATTCTGGGTGAATGGATCGTGCGCAAGCAATTACCAGAATGGACCGGTGCACCTCAAAAACGCTTTGCCTGGAGCATCGGGTTCGCCTTGGCTGTGACCATGCTGTACTTGGTTGTGCTCAAGAACGTCGTTGGCCCGATCAATTTGATTGTGTGTTCGTTGTGCCTGCTTTTGTTGTTCTTCGAGACGGCATTTGGCATCTGTGTCGGTTGCCACATTTACAACTGGTTCAACAAGGAAAAAGCGCAACTTTGCCCTGGTGGAGTTTGTGAGATTCCGTCCGACCAAATTCCAAAGATATCCATGGATCAAACGCTGATCCTGTTTGTCTTTGCCGCTGTAATGTTCGCCGTTGCGCAATGGGTGTACAACACTGCGCCCACGCGCGTGAATAAATTGCCCCTCTCGGCAGTCTCACAGCCTGACGTTGCTGTCGATCCCGCAGAAGCGGAGCGCTGCAAGGTGCCTGACTTTGCCAAAGCGATGGGTCATGAAGAAAAGTGGAAGCTGCACAATAATTGTAAGTAATGACCGCTTTGGTTCGAATGGGCACAGTGGAGTAACCTACCAGGTTCTAATTCCGGAGCCCTCAGCACAGAGGTTCTGAAAACTCTCGGTACAAGAAGATGTCTCCACATTTAGAATGATGAACTGGACCCCAAGTGCTTGATCGGCTTGCCCTTGGGGGATTTAGGCGGTTTATGATGGGGTATGTTTTGCCCCGCCAAAGTTCAAACATCAACGCCCCTTTTGGGGCGTTTTTGTTGGGCGCAAATCTTCGAGTAACCACTTGATTCATGGTGAAGATTGAAAACGATTACATTCGTTTTTATGAATGTCCTTCGTCATGCTTTATTCGTTCCCCACGGCTCCCCCATGTTTGCATTGCACCCCGGTGCTGCAGGGGAGGCTATTGCCCAAATGGCAAGCCAACTACCAACGCCACGAGCCATTGTGGTGGTGAGCCCGCATTGGGAAACCCGAATCCCAACGGTTGGAGTTGCTGCACAGCTTGACACGATTCACGATTTTGGTGGGTTCGATCCTCGTTTGTACGAAATTCAGTACCCAGCCATGGGTGCTCCAGACGTGGCAGAACAAGTGGTGCATGCCCTGCAAACAGCCGGCTTCGAGGTGGCGACAGATCCCCAGCGTGGATTGGATCACGGCGCGTGGGTGCCCTTGCGCCACATGTTTCCACAGGCCCATGTGCCAGTTGTTCCCCTGTCTATCCAAAGCCATTTGGGGCCTGAGCACGCATATCAAGTAGGGCAGGCGTTGGCGGCGTTGACGATGCAAGATATTTTGGTGCTGGCTTCTGGCAATGTCACCCACAACTTGCGCGACTGGCAAATTTGTAATCAGCAAAACATGCCTACACCAGAATATGTTCATGAGTTTTCTGATTGGATACACCAACACATGGTTCAACATCAGGTGTCAGCCTTGTTGAACTATCGCCAGTTACAGCCTCAGGCCAGCAGGGCACATCCCCGCGATGAACATCTTCTACCGCTGTTTACGGCGTTAGGGGCGGCTGGTACCAACGCCCAGCCACATGCGTTTTATCGCGGCATCAGCGACCATGTCATTTCAATGGATGCGTATGCGTTTAACTGAAAGCAAAACGCGAAATCAATCTTCAGACTCCATCAAAATCTTTATTTCTTCTATCATCAGAATGGATTGATGATCACCACCCATGTGGTCAGGTTGAATGGATGTATAGATGCTGGTCGTAGCCGGTGAGATCCGATTCAATCGGTTGAAATGACCCATGACTCGACAGATTTACGCACAACAGAATCTTTGAAAAATTTGCTACAGACCGAGGCTGGACCTTGGTGGAGTAGCCTAAAGATTCGATGGTGGTATGCCCTAGGCCTGCTTTTTTTGCTGATGATCGGCTTGGTTTGGCTCGTTTACGACGAAAGTGAACAAGGGCATTATGTTGTTGACAAAGTACAGCTAGGCCCCTTGGTGGTGACCGTCACCGCAACCGGAACCTTGCAACCCACCACTTCCATAGATGTCGGCAGTGAGCAGTCGGGCACTTTGGCTGAGGTGTTGGTGCAGGAAAACGATCGAGTGAAAAAGGGTCAGCTGCTGGCCAGATTGGATCTGGCAAAGCTTCAGGACACAGTCCACCAATCTCGTGCAGCTTTGCAAATTGCCGAGGCTGCTGTCGTTCAATCGCGTGTCACAGTCGACGAGTTGAGCGCCCAGTGGGGTCGGATGCAAAGGTTGGCTGAGTTATCTGGTGGGAAAGAGCCTACACCTGCTGAACTTGATGCAGCCAAAGCGTCGCTGAATCGCGCTTTGGCCAACCATGAAAGCACACAAGCGGCTGTATTGAAATCAAAAGCGATTTTGAAAACAGACGAAACCAATTTGTCCAAAGGAATCATCAGGTCTCCTGTGGATGGAGTGGTTTTGGCGCGCAAGGTCGAGCCCGGTCAGACAGTGGTGGCTTCGATGTCGACCCCTGTTTTGTTCACGCTGGCGCAAGATTTGACGGCAATGGAATTGCAAGTCAAAGTTGATGAGGCCGACGTGGGAAGTATCCAGCTGCATCAACCTGCCACGTTCACCGTTTCGGCGTGGCCAGGTCGAATTTTTCCGGCCTCTATTGAGCGCATTGGAATAGGCTCGACCATGACAGACAACGTGGTGACTTACAAAACAGTGTTGCAGGTTCAAAACAATGACCTGGCCCTGAGACCCGGAATGACGGCTACTGCCACCATTGTGACCGCCGAAAGAGATCGTGCGTTGTTGGTACCCAATGCGGCTCTGCGGTTCGTTCCGCCAGAAGTCAGTCAAGCGGCATCACCAACCGGATTCCTTTCCCAGCTTATTCCGCGCGCACCACCCGTAGCCAAACGCATGCCGTCGCCTTTGGGTGATCAAGCCCGAGTTTGGGTATTGGTCAATTCAATGCCTCAGCCGGTGCTCGTGAAAGTGGGTGTCAGCAACGGCCACCACACCGAAGTGTTGAGTGGTGATCTCAGTTCAAGCATGGAAGTCATCACCGATTATCAGGAGCGGTAATCATGGCCACGAGCACCCAAGAGCCGCTCATTGTGCTCAGCCAAGTCACCAAAACGTATGGAGCGGGTGTGGCTGCTTGCCAGGCGCTAAGAGGGGTGAACTTGCAAGTTCATACGGGTGAGTTTGTCGCCATCATGGGGCCCAGTGGTTCTGGTAAATCAACAGCCATGAACATCATGGGTTGCTTGGATGTCCCCACCACAGGTGAATATCTTTTTCGTGGAATTCATGTGGAACGTTTGCAGCGCAACCAACGCGCGTTGTTGCGCAGATATTGCTTTGGGTTTGTCTTTCAGGGATTCAATTTGCTGGCCAGAACGTCGGCACTTGAAAATGTAGAGCTTCCGCTGTTGTATCGAGGTGAAGGCGAAGAAAATCGCCATGCACAAGCGTTGGCAGCCCTTGATGTGGTGGGCTTAAGGGGGTGGGAACATCGCACTTCGTCAGAGCTTTCCGGAGGGCAGCAGCAAAGAGTGGCAATTGCCAGAGCCATGGTGACGCGTCCTGATGTGTTGCTGGCTGATGAACCGACAGGCAACCTAGACAGTCAGCGTAGCCATGAGTTAATGGCTTTGTTAACTCAACTGAATCAAGATCATGGCATCACGATTTTGATGGTGACTCATGAGCATGACATGGCCGCTTATGCACGTCGTGTGATCACCTTTGTGGATGGGCAGGTTGCCACAGACCAAGTCACTCAAGGAAGCAAACCATGAGAGGCATATTTCTCAATACCTTGTGGTTGGCTTGGCGAGAAATCAGGCGCCATCTCATGCGATCGTTTTTAACGGTCCTAGGGATCGTCATCGGGGTGGCTGCTGTGGTCACCATGGTGACCTTGGGTGAAGGCGCTACCCAAGCTGTTAAAGACCAAATATCGAGTTTGGGCAGCAACCTGTTGATCATCCACCCGGGGCAGCGCCTGGGACACGATCGAGACAATGCCAGTGCTCCTGCGTTCAAAAGATCAGACGCAGATGCCTTGCTTGAGCAGATTCACGGACTGGAAGAAGTGGTGCCCTTGAGCGGGTTTTATGTGAATGTGGTGGCAGGAAATAACAGTTGGGTGACCCACGTCACAGGAACCACCAATCGTTATTTGAAAGCAGGTAATTGGACCCTTGCCAGTGGTCGTGAATTTTCTGAAGACGAAGAGAGGTCGGGCAAAACAGTGTGCATCATCGGGGCCACTGTGAGGCGAGAGCTTTTTGGTACACGCCAACCAGTGGGAGATGAAATTCGTATCAAAACATTCACGTGTCAAGTGGTGGGGTTGTTGATCACCAAAGGGCAGGGAGCCATGGGCATTGATCAGGATGATCTGGTATTGATGCCGTTAACGACTTTTCAGCGCAGGTTGACAGGCAACCAAGATGTATCCACGTTGATGGTTTCAGTGCGTGATGGCATGAACACACAAGGGGTGATGGATCAGATCAAGGCCTTGCTTCGTGAGCGAAGAAAGCTGGCTGATACCGAAGACGATAACTTCAATGTCATGGATACCAAACAAATAGCAGAGGCTCTTTCGGGAACGATCAGAACCTTAACCGGTTTGCTGGGAGCCGTGGCTGCAGTGAGTTTGCTGGTGGGCGGCATTGGCATCATGAACATCATGTTGGTGTCGGTCACCGAGCGCACACGCGAAATCGGGATTCGATTGGCTATTGGGGCGCTGGAGCACGAAGTACTGCTTCAGTTTCTCATCGAAGCCGTTGTGTTGTCTGCTTGCGGCGGATTGGTAGGCATTTTTTTGGCCGCTATCGCATGCGCCGTGTTGTCCGCTGTGATGGGCATTCCTTTCACGTTCAACCCCAGCATCAATGTGCTTGCCTTTGTCTTCTCAGGGTCTATTGGGGTGTTGTTTGGCTTGATGCCGGCTCGCAGAGCAGCTCGTTTGGACCCCATTGAAGCCTTGCGACATGAGTAAAGGGAATTAATTCCTGAGAAGGTTGTGGGGAAATAATCCCTATGATCTAATTTCTTTGCCTCTCAAAGGGAGTAGCTCACACAACTTAGCGTTGTGCGGCGGCATCGTCAATACGGTTTGCGTGTTTTGGCAATCACACAAACCCGGTGTCGCTACCGTGCAAACCTGCGCGGCAAGCGAGACTTGCGAGGAATAAAGATCAACACGCCCCCACTTAGCCAGTTGGGGCACGAGAGGCTTATCTGATGATTTCAATCGGCACACCCATGCTGTGGTCGCTGTTTGCGCTGTTTGTAGTGGCAGCGCTGGCGATCGATTTTTTCGCGCTCAACAAACAAGGGGCTCACTCCGTCACCATCAAAGAGGCCACCATTTGGTCGGTGATTTGGGTGGGGGTTTCGTTTCTGTTTGTGGCTTGGCTTTGGTGGTATCTGGGAGGAACAGGTACCGATGCAGCGGCAAAGCAATTGGCAGACGCCAAAGCGCTTGAGTTCATCACAGGTTATGTGGTTGAAAAAGCACTGGCAGTTGACAACATCTTTGTGTTTTTGATGCTGTTCACTTACTTTGCCGTGCCCTCTGAGTTTCAAAAGCGGGTGCTCATGATTGGCATTTTGGGTGCGTTGGTGTTACGCGCCCTGATGATTTTGGTGGGTGCCTGGCTGATTGTGAAATTCCACTGGATCATGTATGTGTTTGGCGCCTTTTTGGTGATCACCGGCATCAAGATGTGGTGGGCCGCGGGTCAAGAACCCGACCTAGACAACAACCCCGCTTTGCGCTGGATTCGCAGCCGCATGAAAATTTCGCCCAACTACGATGGCGAAAAATTCTTCACCGTGGTCAACGGTGTGAAGATGGCCACGCCTCTGTTGGTGGTGATTTTGTTGATTGGTTTTGTGGACCTGGTGTTTGCGGTCGACTCCATTCCTGCTATTTTTGCCATCACTACCGACCCCTTCATCGTGCTCACGTCCAACGTGTTTGCGATTTTGGGTTTGCGTGCCATGTACTTTTTGCTGGCCGGTATGCACGAGCGCTTCCATTTGCTGTCGTATGGACTGGCCATCGTGTTGGTGTTCATTGGCACCAAGATGTTGCTCATCGACCTCTACAAAATTCCTATTGCTTGGTCGCTGGGTTTCACCATAGTCACACTGATCGTCACCATGTTGCTGTCGTTGCGCATTCCTGCCAAAAAGGGGCATGCAGGTACAGCCTTCCCGTTCAAGCCCAAGCAGACGTCTGACTCATCAGATGCTTCTTGAGTGGGGTGGCACAGGGCTTGCACTATCGAAAGATAGACACCGGATTGACACACACCCGTGTTTCAATTCGGTGCAGATAACCCACTCATGCACCATGAAAACGATTGAACTCGCATCACAAAAGCTCACGGTTTATTGGCTTCCAGGCTCGTCGCTGTTACGCGTGTCGACGCCTTCGCACGCCACGGCCTACTACAACCCAGAAAGCCGTCGCTTTCAATTTGACAGCGAGTACACCCAGCTTCGACCGTTAGAAGATTCAATCTTGCGCGCTATTGAACCTCAGTTGCAGGGCATCAATCAAAGCAGATCACAACACCTGCTTGAAGCATCTGTATAAGCTGCAGTGGTTCTTTGTCGAGAGGGCTGTCAGGCCTTTTTGACAAACTCAGTTTTGAGTTGCATGGGGCCAAAGCCCTCAATCTTGCAGTCGATGTCGTGATCACCATCGATGAGTCGAATATTCTTGACTTTGGTGCC
>JBEDMU010000072.1:0-2912 GCA_041170945.1 Pseudomonadota bacterium | reverse complement strand
TCATGCGCTCTTCGGTTTCGCTCGGGTGCAGGGCCAAGGTCAGTGACATATCCTCGTAGTGACCGTGATCGATATCGGCAACAGAGACTTGAGCTTTGTAAATGGTAGAGCGCAGGGCCATGGTTGATTTTTAAAATACGGACAGATGTTGTGACTCTTAGAATAGCATTGTGAAACACGACTCTGAAATTTTGATTTTGGGCGCTGGTATAGCGGGCGCATCGCTAGGATATGCGCTGGGTTCACGCGCTACGGTTTTGATGCTTGAAGCGGAAGATCAGCCAGGCTATCACTCCACCGGACGCTCTGCCGCTCACTTTATTGAAGGCTATGGTCCACCTGGGGTGCGTGCCTTGTCGCGAGCCAGTGCGCCATTTTTTAAGCGGCCTCCGAGTGGATTTGCTGAACATGCCTTGCTGGAACCTCGGGGGGTCATGACGCTTTACAGAGAAGGTCAAGAGTCCCAACTAGAGGCAGCATTCCAGCAAATGCATGCAGAAGGAATACCGGTTGAAAGGTTGACCGAAGATGAGGCGCGCCAAAGATTGCCTGTTTTACCTCATGGTCGATTTGTTGCGGCGCTGTTGGATCCAACAGGCTTTGACATGGATGTGCATGCCATTCATCAAGGCTACCTTCGTGGATTCAAACAAGCGGGGGGCAAGCTGGTCACTCAGGCTCGTGCTCATTCCATCAAGCCTATCGATGGGGGCTGGCAAGTAGGTGACGAAAAGGGCAGGCAATGGACTGCCCGTGTGTTGGTCAATGCAGCCGGTGCTTGGGCTGATCAGATTGCACAAATGGCGGGTCTGCAACCGTTGAATTTGCAGCCCAAACGTCGCTCTGCATGGACATTTCATCCGCCGTCTGGGTTAGACATTCGCCATTGGCCTTTGGTACTGAGCAGTGAAGAAAACTGGTACATCAAACCCGACGCGGGTGTCTTGCTCGGATCTCCCGCCAATGCCGATCCTGTTGAGCCGCAGGATGTTCAACCTGAAATCGAAGATATTGCCGCAGGCATCGAGCGCATCGAGTCCGATTTGAGTTTGCCAGTAGGCAGGCCCATACGCACTTGGGCGGGGCTTCGAACGTTTAGTCCACATGGCGAAATGGTGGGGGGATACGACCCTCATGAACCGAATTTCTTTTGGGTGGTGGGGCAGGGAGGGTATGGCATTCAAACCAGTGCAGCCATGGGGCGCGCGTGTGCCAATTTGTTGTTGCGTGAGCCTTTAGACAACGATCTGGTCTTGTGCGGGGTCAATGCCGATGTGCTCAAACCTGTTCGATAAACGAATTGTGGGAAAATCGAAGGTTTTCAAGTGTGTTGCCGCTTTGACAGCACATCAGCTTTGTTGAATCACTCATGCCCAATATCACGCTTCCAGACGGTTCAGTTCGCTCTTACGATGCCCCCCTTACCGTGGGTGAGGTGGCCGCCAGCATTGGCGCCGGTTTGGCCAAGGCTGCCTTGGCTGGCAAAGTCAACAGTCAATTGGTTGACTTGTCGTACACCATCACCACCGATGCTCAAGTGGCCATCGTTACGGGCAAAGATGCTGATGGCCTCGATTTGATTCGCCACTCAACGGCACACTTGTTAGCGTACGCGGTTAAAGAGTTGTTTCCCGATGCCCAAGTGACCATCGGTCCCGTTATCGACAACGGCTTTTATTACGACTTTTCTTACAAACGTCCGTTTACACCAGACGATTTGCAAGCCATAGAAAAGCGCATGAGCGAACTCGCTGCCAAAGACGAACAAGTGGTGCGTCGTGTATTGCCACGCGACGAAGCGGTTCAGCATTTCAAGGCCATGGGCGAGCACTACAAAGCCGAAATCATCGCTAGTATTCCTTCTAACGAAGAAGTCAGCTTGTATCGCGAAGGTGGCTTCGAAGATTTGTGTCGCGGCCCTCACGTCCCTAGCACCGGCAAGCTGAAGCATTTCAAGCTCATGAAGGTGGCGGGCGCATACTGGCGTGGTGATCACCGCAACGAGATGCTGCAACGCATTTATGGCACGGCATGGGCCAGCAAAGAAGAGTTGCAGCAATACCTCACCATGCTCGAAGAGGCCGAAAAACGGGATCACCGCAAGCTCGGCCGCGAGCTCGATTTGTTTCACCTCGATGAGCACTCACCCGGCACCGTTTTTTGGCATCCCAAGGGCTGGACGGTGTGGCAGCAGGTCGAGCAATACATGCGCGCTGTGTATCGCGACAACGGTTACCAAGAAGTCAAGGGCCCTCAAATCTTGGACAAGGCCTTGTGGGAAAAAACCGGCCACTGGGACAAATATCGAGAGAACATGTTCACGACCGAGAGCGAAAAGCGTGACTACGCGCTCAAGCCCATGAACTGCCCAGGTCACATCATCATTTTTAAGCAAGGCATCAAAAGTTACCGTGATTTGCCCTTGCGTTATGGTGAGTTTGGCCAGTGCCATCGAAACGAGCCTACAGGTGGCTTGCACGGCATCATGCGGGTACGTGCGTTTACCCAAGATGACGGCCACATTTTCTGTACCGAAGACCAAATTCAGGCCGAAGTCAAAGCCTTCACCACACTGCTGCAAAAGGTGTACCAAGATTTTGGCTTCGACCACATCATCTACAAGCTGTCAACGCGCCCTGAAAAGCGCATTGGAACTGACGAAAGCTGGGACAAAGCCGAAGCCGCATTGGCCGAGGGTCTCAAGGCGTCGGGTTGTGAGTTTCAGTACTTGCCGGGCGAGGGTGCTTTTTATGGCCCGAAAATCGAATACACGCTCAAAGATGCCTTGGGTCGTGAATGGCAATGTGGCACCATCCAGGTAGATCCCAATTTGCCAGAGCGTCTTGATGCTGAGTTTGTGGGCGAAGATGGTTCACGCCATCGCCCCGTCATGTTGCACCGAGCCATTGTGG
>JBEDMU010000071.1:0-4663 GCA_041170945.1 Pseudomonadota bacterium | reverse complement strand
TTGGCGTTTGGGGTGTTGCTCATGTATCCACAATGGCTGTCAAGCTTGCCGTTGTTGGTGTGCGCTTATGCGCTGTTGGCTTACCCCATGGTGGCCCGATCGTTGACCAGCGCGCTAGACCAACTCCCGTTGACATATGGCCAAGCGGCCCGCACCATGGGAGCCTCTCCGCTTGGGGTGTTTTGGCGCGTCACACTGCCGTTGGTGCGCACAGGTTTGCAAAGCGGCATGGCATTTGCCGCAGCCACTATGTTGGGTGAATTTGCGGTGGCATTGTTTTTTTCTCGGCCCGAGTGGACCACCCTCACTACGTTGATATACCAACACTTGGGGCGTGCAGGCTCGATGAATTTGGATGCGGCCTGGGTGCTATCGGCCAGCCTGATGCTGTTGGCCTTGCTGGTGTTTTCATGGATTGAACCACAGCTAGCCTCACACCAGCGTTCAGGCACTTGATCTGGTATCAGCCCGTTTACAGGCCTTGAAGCAAGCGATGCTGTATGGCTTGCCAAGCGCTTTGCCAACGGTCTTGCCCCATGCCCATGACTTCGATCACATCTGCTGAAGGTGCCTTGGGACCCGGTTGTTGTGAACGATGCAGCTGATGTTGAGCCAGCGCTTTGCTAAGCAATTGGTGGGTTTGTTGACGGTATGTTTCACCATCGCGCATACCGGGATCGGCTTGCCACGGAATATCGGGTTGACACCACAGGGTGAGGTCATAACTTAGATGGTGTTGATACGCCAGGGCATACAAAGAGCGGTCTTGGTAATACAAATCGCTGTACACGGCTGTGACCAAGGGGGCTGAGTCACACAGCACCACACGCAGACCTTGGTAGTTGGCTTGAATAGTGGCGTTGGCTTCGGCTTGTTGTTGCCACTGCACCAGCTGCTCTTGCTCATGTGCACCCGGTGGTGCACCACGCTCTCGCACCCATCGCCGCAGGGGCTCTTCAAACGTGATGCCTGGCACAAATGCAGCCAACTGCTCGCATAACTGCGACTTGCCTGTGCATTCGGCTCCCACCACAGCGATGCAAAAAATCTTCATGCGTGTTAGTGTATCGGCATGATGAACATCACCGGCTGGGGATGGGCCCCTACTCCATTTGGCCATGCTTGGTTGGCTTGGCAACAACAACGCTTGTGCCTGCTCGAATTTGCCGACACCACGCCGCAACCTGCACTGGATGCGGCTTTGCGCCATGATGCACTCGCCCAACAATGGGCCCAATGGGTGTTCGACTCTGATCAGGGTCGCCAGACGATGGTTTCCAGCGATGTGCTCTGGCAAGGAACGGCTTTTCAACAAGCGGTGTGGCAAGCCTTGATGGACATTCCTGCTGGCACCACGGTGTCGTACCAAGAACTGGCTACACGCATTGGCAAGCCCACAGCTGCCAGAGCCGTGGGCTTGGCGGTAGGCGCCAACACCTTGGCTGTGGTGGTGCCCTGCCACCGTGTGGTGCGCAGCAACGGTGGCTTGGGCGGATACAAATGGGGCTTGCAGCGCAAACAAGCTTTGCTCAAGAGCGAAGGCTGTTTGCTTTAAGCGACGTTTAAGCCACGTTTAGGCCACGCCGTGTTTGGCAAACCACGCCAAAGCGTGCTTCCAGCCGTCTTCGGCAGCTGCTTGACGGTAGCTGGGGCGATAGTCGGCATGGAAGGCATGCGGTGCATCGGGGTACACCACAAACTCAGAAGCCTTGGAAGCCGCGTTGCCGCTGGCCAGCACTTGTTTCATGCGTTCAATGGTGTCGAGGGGAATGCCCGTGTCTGCACCACCATACAAACCCAGTACCGGTCCATTGAGCTGAGCGCCAATGTCTACGGGGTGCTTGGGCTGCAGGTCTGAAGCGGCTCCCACCAAACGACCGTACCAGGCAACGCCGGCTTTTACCTGTGGGTTGTGTGCGGCATAAAGCCATGTTTGGCGACCGCCCCAGCAAAAGCCAGTGACGGCCAATCGCTTGGTGTCGCCGCCATGGGTTGCGGCCCAGGCCACACATGCATCCAAGTCTTGCATCACTTGGGCGTCGGGTACTTTGTTGATCACTTCGGCGATGAGCTTGCTCATTTCACCGTAGCTTTGCGCGTCGCCTTGGCGAATGAACAGCTCTGGCGCAATGGCCATGTAACCTGCACGTGCAAAGCGTTTGGCTGTATCGGCAATGTATTCGTGCACACCGAAAATTTCTGACAACACCAGCACCACAGGCAAGTTGGTTTTGCCAGCAGGCGCCGCACGAAACGCTGGAATTGAATCTTTGCCTACGGGAATTTCAACCTCGCCCACGGTCAACCCTTCGGCAGACGTTTTGATGGCCGTTTGCGCCATCAGCGGCGCCACCGATGCAGCGTAGCCCACACCCAGTGCGGCTTTGAGCGCCGTGCGACGGTTCACTTCTGGCGTTTGCCCTGCGTGCGCATCAAGCAAGGATCGGGCATCGGCATATGTATCTTCAAAGCGTTGCATGGGGTTTGAGTTCATGTGATGTCTCCATGTGAGGTTGAACTTGAAAGATAGCTTTTACAGAATAACCAATCAGCAGGACCTCAGATGTCGCCTCACCAAATGCCCATAAAAAAAGCCCGGAATGATCCGGGCTTTTTCGTATCAACTTGCATGCTGGCACGTGGCCAGCGTGTTGATTACTTGGCTTGCAGAGCGCTTTTCACCAGGGTTTCTGCTTGTGCAGAAGCGGCTTTCATGTTGCTTTCTGCAGTTTCAGCAGCTTGCTTGGCAGCTTTTTTCATGCTGGCAGAAGCGTTTTGGCTGGCTTGGTAAATGGCTTTGAATGCGGCCACAGCGGCTTCAGAACCAGCAGGAGCGTTTTTCAGGTTGCCTTCAACCATGCTTTCAACAGCGGCTTGGCCTTCGGCCAATTGGGCTTCAACCGTTTTGCCCAAAGCGCCAGCAACTGATGCCACGATGTCATACACGTGACGGCTGTAAGACACGCTCTTTTCGAATGCGGGCTGAACCAAAGCGGCTTGAGTGGCAAACAGCTCTTGGGGGGTTTTCACATTGAGCAGGCTCTTGGCGTTGGCAAAAGCTTCGCCCATGGCAGCTTTGCTGGCAGCCATGTTGAGTTCGACCAAGCGCTCTACGCCACCAAACACGGTGTTGGACATGCCAGCAACGGTTTCGAGGTTGGCTTTGTGAGCGGCGATGAATTGTTCGGGTTTGATTGCGTTCATGGTGAGTTCCTTGGGGATAAGGTTAAAAACAGGTTGCAGCAAAATTGTTGCAGTGCAGCAATTTAAACATGAATCATCCACGCTTTGTGTGGCAAATCTCCAAAAATCAACGATTTAGAGTGGGCAGTCTAAAAAGTGGTTGTCATCAAACTGTCATTCATGCTTCATATATTTCAATAAATATTGAAATATGATTGAACACCAACTCAAAGGAACACATCAGATGAAAGTAGGCATCAACGGTATGGGCCGCATTGGCCGTTTGAGCTTGCGAGCAGCCATGGGCGCCGCCGACCGCCCCGGCAACGACCCACGCTCTGGCAACCGCTTGGAAATTGTGCACGTGAACGAAATCAAAGGCGGGGCCGCTGCCACCGCTCATTTGTTGGGCTTCGACTCGGTGCAGGGGAAATGGAAGGCCAATATTCGTGCTGAGGGCGAAGACCAAATTTTGATCAACGACCATGCCGTGCGTTTCACCTCGCACGCCAACCCCGCCGACATTCCTTGGGGTGATTTGGGAGTCGAGGTGGTGTTGGAGTGCACGGGAAAATTTTTAACACCCGAAGTGCTGCAAGGCCATTTGGACCGCGGCGCCAAGCGTGTGATTGTGGCCGCCCCAGTGAAAGTGGGCGATGTGCTCAACATCGTGCTGGGCATCAACCACACCTTGTACAACCCTTCGCGTGACCGCATCGTCACGGCAGCCTCATGCACGACCAACTGTTTGGCACCTGTGGTGAAAGTGATTCACGAAAACATCGGCATCAAGCACGGCCAAATCACCACGCTGCACGACCCCACCAACACCAACGTGGTGATCGATGCGCCACATAAAGACCTGCGACGTGCCCGCAGCGCCATGACCAGCCTGGCCCCTACCACTACCGGAAGCGCCACGGCGATTGCACTGATTTACCCCGAACTCAAGGGCAAACTCAACGGGCATGCGGTTCGTGTGCCGGTGCTCAACGCCTCGCTCACCGACTGCGTGTTTGAACTGCAACGCAGTACCACAGCTGAAGAAGTGAACGCCTTGTTCAAACAAGCCAGCGAGGGCCCTTTGCAAGGAATTCTGGGTTATGAAGAAAAACCGCTGGTCAGTTGCGATTACGCACGCGACACCCGCAGCTCGATTGTTGACGCGCTGTCCACCATGGTGACCGACGGCACCTTGCTCAAGGTGTACGCCTGGTATGACAACGAAATGGGCTATTCATGCCGAATGGTTGATTTGGCTTGTTACATGCAAGAAGTGGGCATTTGATGAACGCTTCTTCATCTGCCGCACCCGCTGCCTCAAACGCAGTACGCAACTACGCGATTGTGACATCGGCTTACTGGGGCTTCACACTCACCGACGGTGCCTTGCGCATGTTGGTATTGCTGCATTTTTATCAGCTCGGGTATTCGCCTTTTACGCTGGCATTTTTGTTTTTGCTGTACGAAGCAGCGGGCA
>JBEDMU010000070.1:0-3105 GCA_041170945.1 Pseudomonadota bacterium | reverse complement strand
AGCAATGGATGCATTTTAGAAACATTCTTCACCAATACGCCTGCGTGTTGCAACGATTCAAACACCAAGTCGGGTTGAGCCAACCGGATCAAGACCATGTTGGCCTCGCTGTCAAAGACTTCTACCCCGTTCATGGATTGCAATTGATCGATGAGCTGCTGGCGGTCGCGTCGAATCTGCTGAGCTTGTTCGGCAAATTCTTGGGCATGCTCAAGCGCAAATAAAGCACATTCGGCATTGAGCACACTCACGTTGTAGGGAGGACGTACCTTTTCGAACTCTTGAACCCAAGCTTGAGGGCCCACCAAGTAACCCAATCGGATACCGGCCAAGCCAAACTTGGAGAGGGTGCGAATCAAGACCACATGATCGTGAGCTTGGGGGTTTTGCTGGATCTCGTGCAACCATGTGCGCGAAGCAAAGGGCTGGTAAGCCTCATCGATGACGACCAAACTGTGGGTAGAACGCGCAGCGGCAATGACTTCACGCATGCTGGAAACCGACCACAGATTGGCAGTAGGGTTATTGGGATAAGCCAAAAACACCACCGCTGGACGATGCTGATGAATGGCTGCCACCATGGCTGGCGCGTCCAGTGAGAAATCGGCCTGCAAATCGACTCCCACGTAGGTCAGTCCCTGCAAACGAGCACTCACGCCATACATCACAAATCCAGGCTCGGGGGCCAACACGGCCGCACCGGGTTTGGCACAGGCCAACGCAATGAGTGAAATCAACTCGTCGGAACCGTTGCCCAACATGATGGACTGATCGGGGCTAAGTTGGGCATGAGCAGCCAATGCTTGCTGCAAATCGAGGTTGCGTTGCGCATTGGGATAGCGGTTAACCGGCAACCGTGCCAAGCGCTGACCCAAAGCCTGTTGTAAAGCAGGGCTCAAACCGTATGGATTCTCCATGGCATCCAGCTTGATGACGCCCTGCGCATCTTGCACCTTGTACGCATGCATTTGCTGCACATCGTCGCGAATGCGCTGCAACGCGTCGGGACGATAGGCGCTCATGAGCCAGACCCTGGTTCGGTTCGCATCGGTGGAACCGGGTTCAAACGCAATTCGGCCGCGCGGGCGTGTGAC
Source organism: Pseudomonadota bacterium (assembly GCA_041170945.1). Taxonomy (GTDB): domain Bacteria; phylum Pseudomonadota; class Gammaproteobacteria; order Burkholderiales; family Burkholderiaceae_C; genus RS62. The sequence goes on along the minus strand of JBEDMU010000070.1, from coordinate 2,011 downwards.
TGCAACCCTTCACCATAAGCCAACTCAGCAGCTACTTGCCCCAGCGTCTGCGCCCCTTCCACACTGACTTGAATAAGACTAGAGCGCTTTTGAAAGTCGTACACCCCCAGCGGCGAAGAGAAACGAGCGGTGCGGCTGGTGGGCAATACATGGTTGGGACCTGCACAGTAATCGCCCAATGATTCGCTGGTGTATGCCCCCATGAAGATAGCCCCCGCGTGCTTGAGCAAAGGCTCCCAACGCTCAGGCTCAGAACTGGCGATTTCGAGATGCTCGGGCGCGATGCGGTTGCTGATGTCGCAAGCCTCTTGCATGGAACGCGTGAGCACCAACATTCCACGACCCTGCAACGACTTGGCAATGATGTCGCGACGCGGCATGAGAGGCAGCATGCGTGTCATGGCCGCGTGGACTTCGTGAAGGTAATTGGCGTCTGGGCACAACAAGACGCTTTGAGCCAATTCATCGTGCTCGGCTTGGCTAAACAAGTCCATGGCCACCCAATCGGCTGGCGTGCTGCCATCGGCCAATACCAAAATTTCGCTGGGCCCAGCGATCATGTCGATGCCCACATGACCAAATACACGACGCTTGGCGCTGGCTACATAGGCATTACCGGGACCCGTGATTTTGTCGACAGCAGGAATGCTGGCTGTGCCATAAGCCAAAGCAGCAACCGCTTGGGCGCCGCCCATGGTGAACACTTGCGTGACACCTGCCACATGTGCTGCAGCCAACACCAATGGGTTGCGCTCACCTTTGGGGGTTGGGACAACCATGATGATGTCTTGCACACCCGCCACATGTGCAGGAATGGCGTTCATGAGCACAGAGGAAGGATAAGCGGCCTTGCCTCCTGGCACATAAATACCCACCCGATCCAGGGGGGTGACTTTTTGCCCCAATAAGTTGCCTTGTTCGTCGCGATACGACCACGACTCGCCACTGGCTTGTTTTTGGGCTTGATGATACGAACGCACTCGATCGGCTGCTGTTTGCAACGCTTGCTGCTGAGCGGGCTTGAGTTGAGCAAATGCCGCTTGACAGGCCTGGGGAGTGACTTGAAGGTCGCTGACATGTGCGGCCTGCAAATGATCAAACCGCTGCGTGTATTCCAGCACGGCAGCGTCGCCGCGCTGACGAACATCTTGCAAAATGTCAGCCACTCGGGCCTCAATTTCGGCATCGGTCGATTCTGACCAATGCATGCGCGCTTCAAACCGCTTGCTGAAATCGGCGTCGCGCGTATCTAATTTGGCGATGTCAAGCAGCGGCATCTTGTTTCTCCACCGCTTGCTGCATGGCTTGAACAATGGGTTGCAAACGAGCGTGCTTGAGCTTGAGCGACGCAGGATTGACCACCAACCGTGAGCTCACGTCCATGATGTGCTCAACCTCTTTGAGGTGGTTGGCTTTGAGGGTGTTGCCTGTAGAAACCAAATCAACAATGGCATCGGCCAAACCTGTGAGAGGCGCCAGTTCCATGCTGCCGTACAACTTGATCAAGTCGACGTGAACGCCTTTGTTGGCAAAAAATTCGCGTGCAGCGTGCACGTACTTGGTGGCCACCTTCAGTCGAGCCCCTTGGCGCACAGCCGATGCGTAATCGAAGTCTTGTCGCACGGCGACACTCAATCGACATTTGGCAATGCGCAAATCAAGGGGCTGAAACAAATCGGAGCCTGCTCCCAGTCCATGGTGTTCGATGAGGGTATCGAGCCCGCAAACCCCTAAATCGGCGCCGCCTTCGGCCACATAAGTGGGCACATCGGTGGCTCGCACCAACACCACGCGCACTTCGGGATCTTGCGTACCAATGATGAGCTTGCGCGAGGTGTTGGGATCTTCACTCACCTGTATCCCTGCCGCTTCAAGAAGAGGCATGGTTTCGTCAAAAATACGTCCTTTGGACAGTGCGATGGTGATCACGATTTTCCTTTAACCCGACAGCCTATCAGCGGATGCGCTCAATGCGCGCCCCCAATTGTCTCAGTTTGTGCTCCATCCGGTC
>JBEDMU010000069.1:0-3098 GCA_041170945.1 Pseudomonadota bacterium | reverse complement strand
AAATGACGTCGCGATTCAAGCTGGCCATGCAGTTGGGGTTGGTGGCAGAGTTGGTGCCAGGGGCTACACCAAAGTAACCGGCTTCAGGATTGATGGCGTACAGGCGTCCGTCTTGTCCAGGTTTGATCCAGGCAATGTCGTCACCGATGGTGGTGACCTTCCAGCCCTCAAAGCCCTTGGGAGGAACCAACATCGCAAAGTTGGTTTTGCCGCATGCGCTGGGGAAAGCTGCTGCCACATGATACTTTTGACCTTGGGGGTTGGACACGCCCAAGATCAACATGTGCTCGGCCAGCCAACCTTGGTCGCGACCCATGTTGGAGGCAATGCGCAAAGCAAAACACTTTTTGCCCAACAAGGCATTGCCGCCGTAGCCCGAACCGTATGACCAAATTTCGCGGGTTTCGGGGAAGTGCACAATGTATTTGGTGGTGGGGTTGCAGGGCCAAGACACGTCGGCTTGACCTGCTTGCAACGGAGCACCTACCGTGTGCATGGCGGGAACAAACTCGCCATCTTTGCCAATGACATCGTAGACCTTGGCGCCCATGCGGGTCATCAATTTCATGTTCACCACGACGTAGGGGCTGTCGGTGATTTCAATGCCAATGTGGGCAATGGGGCTGCCTAGGGGGCCCATAGAGAAAGGCACCACATACAGCGTTCGACCTTGCATGCACCCTTGAAACAAGCCATTCAGGGTGTTGCGCATTTCGGCTGGATCGGTCCAGTTGTTGGTTGGACCTGCATCTTCTTGCTTTTGGCTGCAGATGAAGGTGCGGTCTTCAACGCGAGCCACGTCGGAGGGGTCGGACCAGGCCAAGAAGGAATTGGGACGTTTGGCAGGATTGAGTCGCTTGAGTGTGCCGGTTTGAACCATCAACTCGCACAAACGGTCGTATTCGGCTTGTGAACCATCGCACCAGTGCACGTCTTTGGGTTGGCACAAATCGACCATTTGCTGAACCCAAGCCACCACTTGGGGGTTTTGAACGTAGGCGGGGGCTTGAACGCGAAGGCCTTGAGTTGTTGACATAAATCACTCCAAAAATAAAAAAACAGTTCTCACCAAACGCCTCTGACAAGAGGAAGTTACATGATGGTACGTAGGCAAACACCCACTCCCAACCTGTGCGGCTGATGAGAAAAGTCTTGTTCTTGTGGCTGATTATAAAAAAAGCACCTTTCGGTTACCTAACGGTTACATCAAATTCCCCTCATTCTGTCTTGAAGGCGAAAAACCCAGCCTCGGGCTCCCTACAATCGGGGGATGTCTATAGCAGCGAACGCTCTTTCCCCCCAAAAACTTGCATACACCCGCGGTCAGAACTTGGTCGAGGTGTTGGCCAAGCGAATTGCCATTTTGGATGGCGCCATGGGCACCATGATTCAGCGGTTCAAGTTGACCGAGGAGCAGTACCGGGGTGAGCGTTTCAAAGAATTTCATCGAGACGTCAAAGGCAACAACGAACTACTCAGTCTGACGCAACCTCAGATCATTCGTGATATTCACGAAGCTTATTTGGCTGCCGGCGCCGACCTGGTTGAAACCAACACGTTTGGCGCCACCCGTATCGCCCAAGAAGACTACGACATGGCCGAACTGGCTTATGAAATGAATGTCGAGTCGGCGCGGTTGGCCAAACAGGCCTGCATGAAATACGCCACGCCCGACCACCCCCGGTTCGTCGCTGGAGCCTTGGGCCCTACCCCTCGCACGGCCAGCATCAGTCCTGACGTCAACGATCCCGGCGCGCGCAACGTCACGTTTGAGCAATTGCGTCAAAGCTATGCCGAACAGGTGCAAGGTTTGTTTGAGGGTGGTGCCGACGTTTTGCTGGTAGAAACCATTTTTGACACGCTCAACGCCAAGGCGGCTTTGTTTGCGATTGACGAATTTTTCGAAGCCACTGGCGAACGGTTGCCTGTGATCATCAGTGGAACCGTCACCGATGCATCGGGGCGTATTTTGAGCGGACAAACAGTGAGCGCATTTTGGGCCAGTGTGCGTCACATCCAACCCTTGGCAGTGGGACTCAATTGCGCACTGGGTGCCGCACTCATGCGACCCTATATTCAAGAATTGTCTAAATTGGCAGGCGACACTTACATCAGCTGCTATCCCAATGCAGGCTTGCCCAACCCCATGAGCGACACGGGCTTTGACGAAACGCCCGACGTCACCAGTCGATTGTTGCGTTCGTTTGCGCAAGAGGGCTTGGTGAATATCGTGGGGGGGTGCTGTGGCACCACGCCCGAGCATATTGCGGCCATTGGCGCTGCGGTTGCCGGTGAGCCCATGCGGCCCCTCAGTGCAGGCACTCGGCGACCCGTCTTTCCAGCAGGAGACGCTTGATGAACAGCGCAGCAGCCCAAAGTTCAGCGTCATCCCTGGTCAGACCCATGCTTTTGTCGGGTCTTGAAATGCTTCGCGTTGACGGCTCCACGCTGTTTATCAACGTGGGCGAGCGTACCAACGTCACCGGTTCCAAGGCGTTTGCGCGCATGATTTTGAATGGGCAGTACGAAGAAGCTTTGGCCGTGGCCCGTCAGCAGGTCGAAAACGGCGCCCAAATCATCGATGTCAACATGGACGAAGCCATGCTCGATAGCAAGGCCGCGATGGTGCGCTTCTTAAGTCTCATGGCATCTGAGCCCGACATTGCCCGCGTGCCGGTCATGATCGATTCCAGCAAATGGGAAGTCATTGAAGCAGGCTTGCAATGTGTGCAGGGCAAAGGCATTGTGAACTCGATCAGCTTGAAAGAAGGGGTTGATCTGTTCAAGCGGCAAGCTCGTTTGCTCAAGCGTTATGGCGCTGCCACCGTGGTGATGGCATTTGACGAAAAAGGCCAAGCTGATACCTATCAGCGCAAGATTGAAATTTGTGAGCGTGCCTATCGCATCTTGGTTGACGAGGTGGGGTTTCCTGCCGAAGACATCATCTTCGATCCCAATATTTTTGCTGTTGCCACCGGCATTGAAGAGCACAACAACTACGCGGTTGACTTCATCGAAGCCACGCGGTGGATCAAGCAACATTTGCCTGGCGCCAAAGTGTCGGGGGGCGTTTCAAACGTGTCGTTCAGTTTCAGGGG
>JBEDMU010000068.1:0-3824 GCA_041170945.1 Pseudomonadota bacterium | reverse complement strand
GTGCACGACATCGGCAAAAACATCGTCACGGTGGTGCTTCAGTGCAACAACTTTGATGTCTACAACATGGGTGTGATGGTGCCTTGGCAAGACGTGCTGGCCAAAGCCAAAGAGGTCAACGCTGACATGGTGGGTCTTTCGGGCCTCATCACGCCCAGCCTCGAAGAGATGCAGGTGGTGGCCAGTGAAATGCAAAAAGATCCCTGGTTTCGCGACCGAAAAATTCCCTTGTTGATTGGCGGTGCAACCACCTCAAGGGTGCACACCGCGGTCAAAATTGCTCCTCTCTATGATGGGCCGGTGGTTTATGTTCCTGATGCATCCCGTAGTGTGGCAGTAGGACAGGGGCTTCTGGGAGAAGAAGCAAGCGCTTACTTGGATGCGTTGCGCGCAGATTACGACAAGGTCAGGGCTCAGCATGCAGGCAAGAAGCAAACCCCCTTGTGGACGCTGGAGCAGGCACGTGCCAACGCCACCTCAGTGGAGTTTGGTCATCGCCTGCCTTCTGCCCCGCGGGTGATGGGTCGACGTGTTCTGAAAAACGTGGCGATCGATACCTTGCTTCCGTTCATCGACTGGACGCCCTTTTTCCAAACGTGGGATTTGGCCGGCTCTTTCCCAGCCATTTTGGAAGACGAGGTGGTGGGTGCCCAGGCCAAGCAGGTCTATGTCGATGCCCAGTCCATGCTGAAAAAGGTCATAGAGGGTCGTTGGCTAGAAGCCCACGCTGTATTTGGGTTGTATCCCGCGCAACGCCAAGGACACGACGACATTGCTTTTTATGCAGACGACACTTGCCAGCAAACCTTGATGGTCTGGCACGGTTTGCGGCAACAAGCAGCCAAAGAAACTGTGGACGGCGTGACCAAACCGTCGCGTTGTTTGGCCGATTTCGTGGCTTCGCCTATGCAAGGGGCCGACCATGCTGGCATGTTTGCGGTATCGGTTCATGGCGCAGAAAAGAAAGCCGAGCAATTTGTTCAACAACACGACGACTACAGCGCCATCATGATCAAGGCGTTGGCCGACCGCTTGGCCGAAGCATTGGCCGAATACTTGCATTGGCGTGTGCGTACCGAGTGGTGGGGATATGCCCCCGACGAGGCGTTGGATGCGGCGGCGTTGATCAAGGAGCAGTACCAAGGCATACGCCCAGCCCCTGGTTATCCTGCTTGCCCTGATCACTTGGTTAAAAAAGACCTCTTTGCCCTGTTGCAAGCCCAAGAAATTGACATGAGTTTGACCGAGCGCATGGCCATGGTGCCTGCGTCCAGTGTCAGTGGTTTCTATTTGGCTCATCCTGACGCACAATATTTCAACGTCGGAAAAATTGGCGAAGATCAATTGCATGACTTGGCCGCACGTGCTGGGGTCGAGGTTGATGCGCTCCGGCCTTATTTGGGGCCCAACTTGTAACGTTCGATGTAGACGAGCGGGGTGGGGCTCTGGTTATTGAGGAGAGTCTTGCATGCTGGCTGCGTACATCACACACGCCGATTGTTTCCGTCATGAAATGGGGCCAGATCACCCCGAAAGTCCTTTGCGGTTGAGTGCCATCAACGACATGTTGTTGACTAAGGGCTTGCTTGATTACATGACCCCATACGATGCGCCTCTGGCCACAGAAGAGCAGTTGGCTCGTGCGCACACCATGCATCATGTGCGTGAAATTGTGTCTGCATCTCCCGCCGAGGGTTACCACCATGTAGACCCCGACACCATGATGAACCCGTACACGGTACGCGCCGCCTTAAGGGCTGCTGGCGCCGTGATTTTGGCAACAGATTTGGTGTTAGACGGTGAAGTGCCCACAGCGTTTTGCAATGTGCGCCCGCCCGGTCACCACGCCGAGCGCGATGAACCCATGGGATTTTGCTTTTTCAACAACAATGCGGTGGGCATGCGACACGCCCTGGATGTGCGCGGGCTCGAGCGTGTTGCCTTGATTGACTTTGATGTGCACCATGGCAATGGCAGCGAAGACATCTTCGAGGGAGACGAGCGCGTGCTGATGTGCTCCATTTTTGAAAAGGGACTCTATCCGTTCAATGGGGAAGAGGCCACCGGTCCTAATATGGTGAATGTGGGCCTGCCCAGTCGATCGCGCAGCGACGCTTTTCGTGAAGCGGTGACACAGCATTGGATTCCGGCACTCGATGAGTTCAAGCCCCAACTCATTTACATTTCGGCCGGTTTTGATGCCCATTACGAAGACGACATGGGCAATTTGGGATTGTTAGAAGCCGATTACGAATGGGTCACCAAACAACTCATGCAAGTGGCCAACCGTCACTGTCAAGGCCGCATGATTTCCACCCTTGAAGGCGGTTACGTGCTCAGCCCTTTGGCACGCAGCGTGGCCAGTCATGTGAGGGTATTGATTGGTGCCGATTGATGCGGCGCAACATATCAGCCCCTCAATTGGCGTAAAACACGTGCATGGACAAACATTATCTCCACGCCCTCTTTAACTGCCGCCATTTGGTGCTCATCACAGAAGCAGCCAGCAACTGGGCTTTGGCCAACGAATTTCAAACCACTTTCGATTCAGCTGGTTTCAAAGGAACCGTTCGATCGGTTGATTTAGCAGATTCGGCTTCGGTTCTGGCAGAAAGTTTTGCTCAATCGATTGATTTGGCGGTGGTGTGTGTGCCGGACGAGCGCTTGACCTTGGCGCTTGAAGTGGCGGGGCGCATGCGTTGTCAGTCGGTGATTGTGTTGGGGCATGGTTTGCCAGCCTCGTTGTCTGCTTCGTTGCATCAACTGGCGCGACAACACCGCATGCAATTGTTAGGGCCCAACTCACTAGGGATGCAGCGCCCCCATCTCGGACTCAATGCGTCGGTGATGGGGACGATGGCCTCGGCAGGTTCATTGGCCTTGGTGTCTCAATCGGGTTCGCTCACGTCGTCTGTGCTGGATTGGGCTCACGACAACGGCATCGGGTTTTCAACCGTGGTGTCAGTGGGGCCGCATTCTGCCATTGACTTGGCCGATGTCTTGGATTTTTTGGCTGCCGATGGACGCACGCAAAGTATTGTGGTGTACATGGAGGGCATTCAAAACGCGCGTTCATTCATGAGCGCGTTGCGAGCAGCTGCCAGTGTCAAGCCAGTCGTGGTGCTCAAGGCAGGACGCAAAGAGGGAGCCAATCAGGCGGCGCAAACACACAGCCAAGCCATGGTGGGCAGTGATGAGGTGTTTGATGCTGCTTTGCGTCGAGCCGGCGCGGTGCGGGTTCGTTCGTTTGTACAGTTGTTTTCGGCGGTCAAGTGTTTGTCGGTGCGATACAAGCCGGTGGGCAAGCGTCTGGGAGTGTTGACCAACGGGGGTGGGCCTGGTGTTTTGGCGGCCGACTGGATTTCCGAGTTGGGTTTGACTTTGGCCGCGTTGCATCCAGAGAAGGCGCAGACTTTGCGCGTACAGTTGCCCGCTCTGGCTTCGCTTGACGATTTGGTTGACGTGTCTGAAAGTGCGGGTCCAGAAGCATATGAGGCGGCGCTGGAGGTCATGGCACAAGACACGGGCATCGATGGAATTTTGGTGCTTCACTCGCCACAGTTTGGCGTCGATCCAGTGCAAATTGCTGAGGTGGTGGGACGTGTGGGCGGTCGCATGGGCAAGCCGGTGTTGGCATGCTGGATGGGAGACGCCTCCATGAAGCAAGCCCGTCAGGTGCTTTCAAGTTTGTCAGTGCCCACTTTCCGTACACCCGAAACTGCTGTTGGAGCTTTTGGCAACATTTCATCGTTTTACGAGAATCAGCAACTGCTACAGCAAACGCCGCCGCCACTCACCGAAATGGCCAAACCTGACGTTCAAGG
>JBEDMU010000067.1:0-2787 GCA_041170945.1 Pseudomonadota bacterium | reverse complement strand
GCCAACGGGCAAGGCAAGTCGACTTGGGTCAAAACATTGGCTGGAGCGATACCCGCACTGTCTAACCCACCCAGTTTGGGCAAGGGCCTGACCATCGGCTATTTCGCCCAGCAAGAGCTGGACATTCTAGACGCGAACGATACGCCTTTGAGCCACATGCTGCGCATTGCTCGCAACCTCAACCCTCAGGCCCGTGAACAAGACGTTCGCAACTTTTTGGGAAGCTTTCGGTTCATCGACGACATGGTGAACCAACCCATCGAGCAACTCAGTGGTGGTGAAAAAGCTCGATTGGCCCTGGCCGGTGTGGTGTGGCTGCGCCCCAACCTATTGCTGCTTGACGAACCCACCAACCATCTCGACCTGATGACCCGAGAAGCCCTGGCGATGGCCCTTAACAGCTTTGACGGCACGGTGATTTTGGTCAGCCACGATCGTGCTTTGTTGCGGTCGGTTTGCGATGATTTTTGGTTGGTCAGCGATGGCAAGGTTCAGCCCTTCGACGGCGATCTAGACGACTATCAACAGTTTTTGCTTGAACGCACTCGGTCGCGTCAAACTTCACACGCCTTGGGTGAAGCCCCCCATTCATCTGCTCAAAACCAAACCGTTTCATCAAGCAACGTCAATCCAGCCGAGCAACGCAGATTGCAAGCGCAAAAAAGACAAGCGCTGCAGCAAACTCTCAAACCATTGCAAAAAGAGCTTCAACAAACCGAGGCTCAAATGGAAACGCTACAAGCAGAGCAATCTCAACTGCACCAACAACTGAGTGACAACAGGGTTGCAGCCAATGAAATGGCGGCTCTGGGTAAGCGCCTGAAAGAGATTGAAGAGGCACTCGCCCAGCTCGAAGAAAGCTGGCTGGACTTGAGCGAACAAATAGAAGCTGCGACTCAGCTTCAGTCGTGAGGGTGGTCGTGCCCCCACAGCACCAAACATTCACGCCCTTGTACCGCCACATCTACACAAGCCCCTACGGGCACAATGATGCGACCTGGCACATGACCAAAAGGCATTCCGGTGATCACTTTGGCTTTGGTGTTGGCACGCAGCCATTGAACCACTTGGGGCATGCCGTACCCAGTGTCCAAAGGCCCCTTGGCCATTTGGCTAAAGTGTCCCAAAAAAATAACTTTTTGCTGCGCCAATACACCCGATAACGCTAACTGTGTGAGCATGCGCTCAACCCGATACGCAGGCTCTGCCACATCTTCTAAAAACAACGCGCCCTTGGAAACATTGGGCATGTAAGGCGTTCCCAATAGTGCCGTCACCATGGCCAAGTTGCCCCCCCAAAGCGTCAGGTGTTCATGCACAAAATTGCTTGGATCGTCCTTGCCGATGCGCCAACCGGTTCCTTCGGTCGAACCAGATATCCAATCGTCAAAACAAGCCTGTGTGATGGGATGAGGAGGCTCTTGCCCGCCAAAACTCTCGATCATGGCTGGACCAGCCCACGTCGTCACTTGGCGCTTGCTCATGGCGGCCAAGGCAAAAGCGGTGAAATCGCTAAAACCCAACCAGCGGGTACCCTTTTGGTTGGACTTGGCAATCGCCGCATACGGCAGCTGCGGTAACACTCGGGTCAACCCATACCCGCCACGGGTGATCATCACCGCATCGGCACCACTGGCGGCTGCACGTGCAAAAGCTTGCAAACGTGTGGCATCATCACCAGCAAAGCGTTGATGGCGTGTGAGGATGTCAGCATCTAATTCCACCTCATGCCCCATGGATTTGAATCGTGTCAATGCGCGTTTCAAACCTGCTTTGTCAAGCACGGCGCCCGAAGGAGAAATCAAATAAATATGGCTCATGACGTGAGTGTGGCACAAAACCCTGTTCTATCTGATGAACACTGGATGCAGATCGCCCTGAATTTGGCGCATCAGGCCGCCCAGAATGGAGAAGTACCGGTGGGCGCCGTGGTGGTCAAAGATGGACAAATGGTGGGACAAGGGTACAACTCGCCCATCCAACGACACGACCCGACTGCGCATGCCGAAATGGTGGCCATGCGCGAGGCTGCATTAAACCTGGGCAACTACCGCCTCAGTGGCTGTCAACTGTTTGTAACCGTCGAACCCTGCACCATGTGCGCTGGTGCCATTGCCCACGCTCGGTTCAGTCGATTGATTTATGGCGCAAGCGAACCGCGCAGCGGTGCCATCGCATCTGTCATGCAATTTTTAGATCATCCCGCATCGCATCAACACACCCAAGTCACAGCGGGGGTGTTGGCAGAACCGTGTGCAAAAGTGATGCGAGACTTTTTCAAATCCAGACGTTAAACACGTTGATTCCAGGAGCTTTTCATGAGCGCAGACACCGTATCCATTACCCTCACACGTGAAACAGCTTATCGCTTCACGGTTGACTTTGGTGAAGGTTGGCCACAAGGACATAACGACGAACCTGCTCCACTGGGCGAAGGTTCTGGCCCAGGCCCCAAACACATGTTGTTAGCGGGTGTTGCCAACTGTTTGAGTGCCAGCTTGACGTTTGCGTTGGGCAAGTTCAAACAAGACCCAGGTCGCCTGCAGGCCACTGCCACTGCCACGGTGGGACGCAACGCAGAGAATCGCTTGCGCATTCAACAAATTGACGTTGATATTCGACTTGACAAAGCTGCCAGTGAACTCGAACACCTTGACCGAGTTTTGGCTCAATTTGAAGCGTTTTGTACCGTTTCACAAAGTGTGCAAGACGGCATCGCCATTCACACCCGCGTCAGCGATAACACCGGCAACGTTCTCAAGGGCTGAGGGGCATCCAAATGATTCG
>JBEDMU010000066.1:0-8335 GCA_041170945.1 Pseudomonadota bacterium | reverse complement strand
TTGCTTCGTTGGCCACGCTGGGTCGCAGCATCAACTTCGACGCCAAGCGCTGCGAAGGCTATCGCAACTTCTGCAACAAGCTGTGGAACGCTTCGCGCTTTGTGCTGATGAACTGCGAAGGGCAAGACTGCGGACTCGAAGCGCACACCAAGGCCGAATGTGGTGTGGGTGGATCGATGGAAGGTCGCTGGAGTTTTTCAGCTGCCGACCGTTGGATTGTGTCGCGCTTGCAAAAGGTGGAAGCCGAGGTCGCACAAGGGTTTGCCGACTATCGACTCGATTTGGTGGCTAACAGCATTTACAGCTTTGTCTGGGACGAATTCTGCGACTGGTACCTGGAGATTGCCAAAACACAGTTGCAAACTGGCACCGAAGCGCAGCAGCGTGCCACACGCCGCACCCTCATTCGCACGCTCGAAACCATTTTGCGTTTGGCTCACCCCATCATTCCGTTCATCACCGAACAATTGTGGCAAGTGGTTGCCCCGGTGGCAGGTCGTGAAGGTGCATCGGTGGCGATTGCGGCCTATCCATTAAGCCAACCCGAGCGCATTGACGAAGCCTGTGAAGCCGAAGTCAAACAACTGCAAACTTGGGTCGAAGCGGCTCGTGCCCTGCGTGGCGAAATGAACGTCTCGCCCGCACAAAAGCTTCCCATGCTGGTCACCGGTCCTGATGCCGCTTTTGCACAGCGTTACGAAGCAGCCCTGAAGTCGTTGGCCAAATTGTCTGAAGTGCGCGTATTCGAAAACGAACAAGCCTGGTCACAAGCTGCTGGTCCTGCGCCCGTATCGGTGGTGGGTGAAACACGCCTGTGTTTGTTCATTGAAGTCGATGTGGCCGCCGAAAAAGCGCGCTTACAAAAAGAAATTCAACGGCTTTCTCAAGAAATCGCCAAAGCCGGTGGCAAGCTGTCTAACGAAGCGTTTGTCGCCAAGGCCCCGCCAGCCGTTATTGCACAAGAGCGCGAGCGTTTGGCCGGTTTTGAAGCCACGGTTGGCAAATTGCAAGAACAGTTGGCCAAGTTGGGCTAAGTCCACCAGGTCCATATTCAACCCATGACCCAAAAGCTTGCGCTCATCGCCTCTAAAGGGACCCTCGACATGGGCTACCCGCCTTTTGTCTTGGCCTCTACCGCATCGGCCATGGGCTGGGACGTCAGCATCTTTTTCACGTTCTATGGCTTGCAGCTGTTGCGCAAAGATTTGTCAGAGGTTCGAGTCAGCCCCTTGGCCAATCCTGCGATGCCCATGCCAGTGCCCATGCCAGCCTTGTTAGGTGCCATGCCTGGCATGGAAGCCATGGCCACCGCCATGATGAAGAAGAAAATTCAAAGCAAAGGGGTGGCCAGTCTTGAAGACCTACGCGCGGCATGCGTCGAATCGGGTGTGCGTTTGATTGCTTGCCAAATGACGGTTGATTTGTTTGACTACAAGCCCAGCGACTTCATCGACGGCATTGAGTTGGGTGGCGCTGCCACGTTTTTAGAATTTGCCGGTCAAGCCAACGTGAGCTTGTTTGTTTGAACTGATGGATCAAAGCTTGTGTGTGACTGCGTAACCAAGCTTAGTCTTTGCATCAATTGCTTTTTCGGCGAATCACAAAGACAAATTCTTTTGGGTTAGCGCTCTGCTCTAACAACTCGTGACCGGTTTGGCGACAAAAGGCCGCCATGTCGCTGACCGACCCCTTGTCGGTGCTGATCACTCGCAACACCTGGCCCGGCAACATGCCTGCCAAAGCCTTTTTCGATTTGAGCAAAGGCATGGGGCAATTCAAACCTTTGACATCCAATTCAACGTCGATGGTGGTCATACCAATGTTCCTGCTGAAAAAGAATCAAACAAGGGGGGTGTCAGGCAGGAAAAACGCCTGTAGACAAATAACGATCACCTCGGTCACACACAATGAACACGATGGTGGCGTTTTCTACTTCTTGCGACACTCGCAGGGCCACTTGCAAGGCACCTGCTGCAGAAATGCCGGCAAAAATACCTTCTTCACGGGCCATGCGACGACACATGTTTTCCGCGTCGGCTTGTGACACATAGCGCAGCTCATCCACCGCCTCGGGTTGGTAGATTTTGGGCAAATATTCGGGGGGCCATTTGCGAATACCCGGAATGCTTGAGCCTTCGGCGGGCTGAGCACCCACAATGCGAACCGCTGGACTTTGCTCTTTCAAATACCGCGAAACGCCTGTGATGGTTCCTGTGGTGCCCATGGCACTGACAAAGTGAGTGACCCGTCCGCCCGTTTGCTGCCAAATTTCTGGGCCCGTGGTTTCGTAGTGAATGCGAGGATTGTCGGCATTGGCAAACTGGTCAAGCATGCGCCCCTTACCCTCACGCACCATCTGGTCGGCCAAATCACGGGCGTATTCCATGCCACCGGTTTTGGGCGTCAAAATGAGTTCAGCGCCATAGGCCTTCATGGTTTGAACCCGTTCAATCGACAGGTTCTCGGGCATGATCAACACCATGCGGTAGCCCTTGATGGCGGCCGCCATGGCCAGTGCAATACCCGTATTGCCCGAGGTGGCTTCAATCAAGGTGTCACCCGGTTTGATTTCGCCGCGCTCTTCGGCCCTTCGGATCATCGACAAGGCCGGGCGATCTTTGACCGAACCAGCTGGGTTGTTGCCTTCGAGCTTGCCCAAAATCACATTGCCACGGGCCTTGGCATCTGACATGCCAATGCGCTGCAGGGCCACCAAGGGCGTGTGTCCCACCACTTGCTCAAGGGATGGATAAACGAAATTGGATGAAGTGCTCGAATTCATGCAAGAAGTATGACATAATCATGGATTCTCTCTCCGTGCCGGAGTGGCGAAATTGGTAGACGCAGCAGATTCAAAATCTGCCGGTGCAAAACACCGTGCCGGTTCGATTCCGGCTTCCGGCACCACCCCCCTTTATGCGCATACACCGTGGTCTTCCCGTCGCTGATGTGTCGGCCAGCAAGTCCTGGTTATCGGGTTGCGCACTCACCATAGGCAATTTCGACGGCGTTCACCGTGGTCATCAGGCCATGTTGGCCCTGCTTCGCAACGAGGCAGCACACCGGGGTGTCCCTTCTTGCGTGGTCACGTTCGAGCCCCACCCCCGCGACGTATTTGCTCGCTGGAAAAACGACCCCCATTTGGCACCAGCTCGCATTGCCACTTTGCGCGACAAGTTGTGCGAATTGGCCAACTGCGGCATCGACCACTGTGTGGTTCTGCCATTTCAACGCACCCTAGCCGAACTGAGTCCAGAGGAATTTGTCCAGCGCATTCTGGTGCATGGCTTGGGCGCTCGTTATGTGCTGGTGGGTGATGATTTTCGCTTTGGCGCCAAACGCGCCGGCGATTACAACTTGCTCGATGGCATGGGCACCCAACACGGTTTTGATGTGGCGCGCATGATGAGCTATGAAGTTCACGGCGTTCGCGTCTCAAGCTCTGAAGTTCGCGATGCCCTGGCTGGTGGCGATATGTCTCGCACCGCCACCTTGTTGGGCAGGCCTTATAGCATCAGCGGACATGTGGTGCATGGCCGCAAACTGGGTCGAGAACTGGGCTTTCGCACCCTCAACTTGCGCTTTTCACACTGGAAGCCAGCAGCCAGTGGCATTTTTGCTGTCAAGGTTTTGGGGCTGAGCGAGCAACCCCTGATGGGAGTGGCCAATTTGGGCATACGCCCTTCGCTGGACCCAACCGATGTCAATGGAGGGCGGGTGCTGCTTGAAACCCACGTGCTCGATTGGCCTACCACCTTGTCACAACAACTGCCCGCAGGCGAGGCCTACGGTAAAATCATCCGCGTCGATCTGCTGCACAAACTGCACGACGAACGCAAATACGACAGCCTGGAATCGCTCACGCGTGGCATCGCCCAGGACTGCGACGATGCAAGACGCTTTTTCCAACATGGCTGACCCAATGTCCGACAACGCACAAGACTATCGCAAAACCCTCAACCTGCCCGACACGCCATTTCCCATGCGTGGCGATTTACCCAAGCGAGAACCTGCTTGGGTAAAGGCTTGGAACGAAGAAGGCGTTTATCAGCAGTTGCGTCAGGCCAGGGCTGGAAAACCTCGTTTCATCTTGCACGACGGCCCCCCTTATGCCAACGGCAAACTGCACATCGGCCACGCCCTGAACAAAGTGCTCAAAGACATGATTGTGAAAAGCCGCCAATTGGCTGGCTTTGACGCGCAATACATTCCGGGTTGGGACTGTCACGGCCTGCCCATTGAAAACGCGATTGAAAAAGAATGCGGTCGGCATTTGCCACGCGATGTGATGCAGGCCAAGAGCCGTGCTTATGCCACCGAGCAAATCGAACAACAACGCGCCGATTTCAAACGCTTGGGTGTGTTGGGCTTGTGGGACAAGCCCTACCGCACCATGGATTTTGTCAACGAAGCCAACGAAATTCGGGCCTTCAAGCGCGTCATGGAACGAGGCTTTGTGTACCGTGGCCTCAAACCGGTTTATTGGTGTTTCGATTGCGGTTCTTCTTTGGCCGAATTTGAAATTGAATACGCCGACAAAAAAAGCGACACGCTTGATGTGGCTTTTGAAGCCAACGATCCTGCAGCCTTGGCCGCAGCTTTTGGACTAAAGAGTTTGCCTGGTGATGCCCAAACACGCGCCTTTGCGGTCATTTGGACCACCACCGCCTGGACCATTCCTGCCAACCAAGCCCTCAACGCACATCCCGAACTGACCTACGCGTTGGTCCATACCCCCAAAGGCGTATTGTTGCTGGCGGAATCATTGGTTGAGAAGTGCCTTGAGCGCTATCAACTGAGCGGACAAGTGTTGGCTACGGCACCAGGCGCTGCCCTCAAAGGCTTGGTGTTCCGCCATCCTTTGTACGACACCATGAGCCATACCGGCGGCTATAGCTACCACCGCTTGTCGCCTTTGTACCTGGCCGAATACGTCACCGACGGCGACGGCACGGGCATCGTTCACTCAGCTCCTGCTTATGGTGTAGACGACTTCAACTCGTGCATCGCACACGGCATGACCTTCGATGACATTCTGAATCCGGTTCAGGGCAACGGCGTGTACACCGAAGAGTTGCCCGAATTTGGTGGGCTGAACATTTGGAAAGCGTGTCCCATCATTTTGGACACGTTGCGAAATGCGGGTCGCCTGATGGCCACGCAAACCATCACCCACAGCTACCCCCATTGCTGGCGCCACAAAACGCCTGTCATTTACCGTGCAGCAGCTCAATGGTTTGTGCGCATGGACGAAGGTGTGGGCATTTTCACGCGCGACAAAGCCCCACAAACCTTGCGTCAAATGGCTTTGGCCGCCATTGATCAAACCGCCTTCTACCCCGAAAACGGACGTGCGCGTTTGCGTGACATGATTGCCAACCGCCCCGACTGGTGCATTTCAAGGCAACGCAGCTGGGGCGTGCCTTTGCCCTTCTTGCTGCACACCAGCACGGGTGAGCCCCACCCTCGCACGCCCGACATCATTGACTACGCAGCTCAAGTGGTAGAGCAAGGCGGCATTGAGGCTTGGTCCAAACTCAGTGTGTCAGACATTTTGAGCCACTTCAACCTGGCTCAAGAGGCTGATCAATACACCAAGAGCACCGACATTTTGGAAGTGTGGTTTGACTCCGGCTCCACTCACACCACCGTACTCAAGGGCTCGCACGCTGGTGCCGGCCACGAAGATGGTGGCCCCGAGGCAGATCTGTACTTAGAAGGTCACGACCAGCACCGCGGATGGTTCCATTCGTCGTTGTTGGTGGCTTGTGCCATGTATGGGCGTGCCCCATACAAAGGTCTACTGACTCACGGCTTTGCCACCGATGGTCAAGGCCGCAAGATGAGCAAGAGCTTGGGCAACGTGGTGATTCCACAAGAAGTCACCGACAAGTTAGGTGCCGAAATTGTGCGCCTGTGGGTGGCCGCCACCGACTACTCTGGCGACCTCAACATCGATGACAAAATTTTGGCTCGCGTGGTCGACGCCTATCGTCGCGTGCGCAACACCTTGCGCTTCATGATGGCCAACATCAGCGACTTCAACATCGACACCGATGGCGTCGCGCTCGATCAATTGCTCGAAATCGATCGTTATGCTTTGTCGCGCGCCAGCGAAGTACAAGAAGACATTCTGGCGCACTACCAACGGTACGAATTCCATCCTGTGGTGGCTCGATTGCAGGTGTACTGTTCCGAAGATTTGGGCGCGTTCTACCTAGACATTCTCAAAGATCGTCTGTACACCACCCAGCCTGGCTCACCCGAGCGACGCAGCGCACAAACCGCCTTGTATCACCTCACCCAAGCCATGTTGCGCTGGATGGCGCCGTTTTTGTCGTTCACAGCCGAAGAGGCTTGGGCCGTGCTCTCGCCCCAAGCTGGAAGCATCTTCAAGCAAACCTACTGGGAGTTGCCAGCTGCTCAAGAAACGCTGATGAGCAAATGGGCGCGCGTGCGCGACATTCGTGAAACCGCCAACAAAGCCATTGAAGCAGTTCGCTCTCAGGGCCTAGTGGGCTCATCGCTGCAAGCCGAGCTTGATGTCTATGTCAATGCCGATGACTTGGCTTTGTTGCAAAGCTTGGGGGCCGATGTTCGATTTGTGTTCATCACTTCGGCGGTGCGTTTGCACGCTGCAGCCGAATTGCGCATCGATGTCACGCCCTCCGCTCACACCAAGTGTGAACGTTGTTGGCATTACACCCCCGATGTCGGCAGCGTGGCTGATCACCCCACTTTGTGTGGGCGCTGTGCTGGCAACTTAGGCAGCACGCCCGAACACCGCACGGTGGCCTAATGGCTGAAAACCGTCGCTTTTTGCGCACTGCCGCGTTTTGGGTGCTGGCGGTCATTTTGGCCGATCAGTTCAGCAAGATGTGGGTTTTACAAAACCTGCAACTGGGTGATGGTTTTGCCGTCACTTCTTGGTTCAACATGGTTCGTGTTCACAACACGGGGGCTGCATTTTCATTTTTAGCCGATGCTGGCGGATGGCAGCGCTGGGGCTTTGTGATGTTGGCCTTGGCTGCCAGCGTGTGGATGGCATGGATGATGCGACAGCACACCCACGAAAAAGCCTTTGTGGCGTCTTTGGCATTGATCATGGGGGGTGCACTGGCCAACGCTATCGATCGTCTCTGGTTGGGCTATGTGGTCGACTTTATCGACCTTCATGCAACTTGGTTATCGGGTTTGTTTGTGGGCGGGCATTACCCGGCGTTCAACTTGGCCGACAGCGCCATCACCTTGGGTGTGGTGCTGATGATCGGCGACGAATTACGCCGTTGGCTTCGTTCGCGATGACACCCAAATTCCACTGAGAATCAACAAAAACGCCACCACGTGAAACCAACGGGGCGGATCACCCAGCATCAGCGTAGAGATCACGGCTGTGAACAAGGGAATGAGGTTGGTAAAAATGGCTGCCACCGCGGGGCCCACATGTCCCACACCCAAGCCCCAGCAGCGATAAGCCACCAAAGCAGGTCCTACGCTGACAAATGCCAAGGCCGCCCACAAGGGCCATCCCCACTGAATAAACAAAGCTGGTTCGCTTGAAACCATGGGCAACATCCACTCGATCCAAGTGAAGCCCAGCGACCACACAATGCCAAAGGCAATTTGCACCCACAAATAAACGCGCCAGTCTTGGGCCACCTGTTTTTGGGGCTCGGTGGGTTTGGCCAGCAACCAGCTGTAGACCGCCCAAGCAATGCTGGCCACAATGATCCAGCCGTCACCAGGAACCGGCTTGATTTGACTGAGATGACCCAGTTCGCCACGACTGAGCACCAGCAACACGCCCAACATCGAAATGCTCGCACCCACCAAGCTGCGCATTTTGATCTCGGCTGAGAAAAACAAACGACCCACCAAAATCATCCACACCGGAATGCTGGCGGCCACCAAGGTCACATTGATGGGTGACGAGGTTTTGAGGGCCAAGTACTGAAACGAGTTGTAACAACCCATGCCAAAAAACCCCAATGCCGAAAAGCGCCAAAACCCAGTCCGCAGCTGATGGCGATAGGGAGACACATAACGCCATGCCAAGGGCGTGAGGATGACCAGTGCCAATACCCAACGCAACAGGTTGAGCGTCATGGGAGGAATCACGCCATCCATGAGTCGCCCCACAATGGCATTGCCCGCCCACAAGATGGGTGGCAAGGTTAAAAACAACAACGCGGTAGGGGTGAATCGCTTCTGCATGATCCCATTGTAGGTGCCACAATGTCCACTTTTGCCAACCCATCAGGAGACTGTTGATGACCGAAATGTCGCGCGCGATTCGCATGCAAAGCCATGGTTCTGCCGATGTGCTTGAATGGGT
>JBEDMU010000065.1:0-3937 GCA_041170945.1 Pseudomonadota bacterium | reverse complement strand
CCATGGTGGACCTTGCACCGCAAACAAGCCGATCACTTGTATCTAAAACCGGCTCAACAAATGCCTGTCATCGACTATCCCAAACCCGACGGTGTCATCAGCTTTGATCGGTTGTCTTCGGTTTATTTAAGCAACGTCAACCATGAAGAAAATCAACCCAGTCACCTCACACTGAAAAATGAAGAAGTGCCGGTGAACGTCAACTGGAATTCGTATGCAGGACCAGAACAACGATACTGTCCTGCGGGGGTTTATGAGTATGTGAAAGATGAATCTTCCACTTCACATCGCCTGGTCATCAATGCGGCCAACTGTGTCCATTGCAAAACATGCGACATCAAAGATCCCACACAAAACATTGTGTGGGTCACCCCTGAGGGTGGTGGTGGTCCGAACTACACCGGAATGTGAACCCATACTTGACCGAACCTCCAGGATTGAGTTGTTGACATGAACAAGTTATTTTCTAGCGCTCAAGCAGCGTTGCACGACGTGGTTCGAAATGGTCAAGAAATTGCGGTGGGCGGGTTTGGAATATGCGGAATTCCTGAAGCTTTGATTCAAGCCTTGTGTGAATCAGGGGTCGAGCATTTGCGTGTCATTTCTTGTACGGCTGGAATCGATGATCATGGGGTGGGTAAGTTGATCACGCGTGGTCAAGTGGCCACACTGGTCTCTTCGTATGTGGGTGAAAACAAAGAGCTTGAGAAACAGTTTTTTGCTGGTGAACTTCAGCTTGAGCTCAATCCCCAAGGCACACTTGCCGAGCGATTGCGAGCAGGAGGTGCGGGTATTCCTGCATTTTTTACTCGTACCGGGGCCGGCACTGTGGTTCAAGATGGCAAAGAGGTTCGACAGTTCAATGGCGAGTCTTATGTGATGGAGCATGCCATCGTTCCCGATGTGGCCATCATCAAAGCCCAAGTCGCAGACAAGAGCGGCAATCTGCGTTTCAACCTGACTGCACGCAACTTCAACCCCGCCATGGCAACCGCTGCCAAGGTGTGTATTGCAGAGGTTGAAGAAATCGTTGAAGTCGGAGAAATAGCACCAGACGATGTTCATTTGCCTGGTATTTATGTTCATCGATTGGTTTTGAATGCAACTCCTGAAAAGCGCATCGAACGATTGACACTGCGGTCTGATTCATAACCAGAGCGATCCCTCCATCAACTAGATTTATTTGTATGGCCTGGACTCAAGAACAAATGGCTGCTCGCGCAGCACAAGAACTTCAAGACGGTTTTTATGTGAACCTGGGCATAGGCATCCCCACGCTGGTGGCCAATCACGTGCCCAGTGGCATAGAGGTGTGTCTGCAAAGCGAAAACGGCATGCTGGGCATAGGGCCGTTTCCTGCGCCCGATCAGGCTCACCCTGATTTGACCAACGCCAGCAAGCAAACTGTGACCACACTCAAGGGGTCTGCTATTTTTGGCAGTGATTTGTCGTTTGCCATGATTCGAGGCGGCAAGGTGAACTTGACCATTTTGGGCGCCATGCAAGTCAGCGAATCGGGTGACTTGGCCAATTGGATGATTCCAGGAAAAATGGTCAAAGGCATGGGAGGCGCCATGGACTTGGTGGCGGGTGTCAAACGAGTGGTGATTTTGATGGAGCACGTGGCTCGAAAAAAAGATGGAACCGTTGAGCACAAAATTTTGCGTGAATGCACTTTGCCCTTGACGGGCAAGGGGGTGGTTGATCGAATCATCACCGACTTGGGCGTGATCGATGTCACCAGCAATGGCCTTGTGTTGGTAGAAACAGCCCCAGGCATTACTTTTGAATACATTCAGTCTCAAACCGGTGCACCTTTGCAAGCGCATTAAATCTTATGTACACCACGTTTATTTCAGTTGCCGACTTTCAGCCCATTGCGTCTTCATGTTGGGTGGTAGATACCCGACATCAGCTCATGGACGTGGAGTGGGGTGCTCAGGCCTACGCTCAAGCCCATGTTCCGGGGGCTGTTTTCATGCACATGGATACTGACCTTTCTGGAAGCAAAACGGGCTTCAACGGTCGGCATCCTTTGCCCGATGGAGAAGTTTTTTTGAACTTGCTTCGTGATCAAGGGTTGCAGCCTGGTCAGCAAGTGGTGGTGTATGACCAGAACAACGGTCAAATGGCTGCACGTTTGTGGTGGATGCTCAGTCAGTGGCTGGGTCACCAGGCTGTGGCTGTGCTTGATGGCGGATGGGATGCTTGGCTGGCTGCTGGGGGTGCATCTACTCATGAACTGCCACATGTCAAGCCCAGTACCTATGAGGCTCGTATTCGAAGCGAACGGGTGATCACTGTCGAGCAGGTGTTGGATAACCTCAATGAACCTATGTTCACCGTCGTCGATGCCAGGGCACCTGTGCGATGGGCTGGTTTGCAAGAGCCCATCGACCCAGTTGCCGGGCGTATACCCGGTTCACGAAACCGATTTTCTGTCTTGAATCACGACGAAAAAGGATTCATCAAACCCATTGAACAGCTTCAGATGGAGTGGCGGCCAGTGTTAGAGGGAGTGGATCCAGAACTGATCGTTCATCAGTGTGGCTCTGGCGTGACCTCTGCTCACAATTTGCTGACGCTTGAGCACATGGGCCTCAAAGGCAGTCGTTTGTACGCGGGCTCTTGGAGCGAATGGTGCGCTGATACTTCGCGTCCCATTCAGCCATGAAAAAAGGCCACTGAACAGTGGCCTTTTGTTTGAAGTAAAACGATTTACTTCAGGTGAGCGCTCAAGAGCTTGGTCATTTCGAACATGGTGACCTGGTCTTTTTTGAAGATGGGCTTGAGCTTGGCATCGGCGTTGATGTTGCGCTTGTTGGCTGCATCTTGCAATTTGTTCTTTTTGATGTAGTCCCAAACTTTTTTGGTCACTTCGGTACGGGGCAGGGGTGCTGCACCGACCACTGCGGCCAACTCAGCGCTGGGTGTGAGGGGTTTCATGAAAGCAGAGTTGGCTTTTTTGGTTGTCGTGGCCATGTATGTATCCTGTAGAAAATGTCGAAAAAATCTGAGGTTGAAATCTTCTCAGAGGTCAACGAGATCACATCCTAGCGCAGTTTCCCTCTATAAGTCTCAGGGATTTCCATATTTTTTTGATTCATAATTTCACCATGCAAATTACCCCTATCCCTACTTGTGACCTTTGTGATGCCAACAAAGGCAATTCATCTGGCCAATTTCGAGTTTTACCTGGTGTTTTCCGCACATATGGCAAACGACCTTCATTTGCAGGTCAAGTGGTAACGGTCAAATGTCATGAAGACAACACCTATGTCAAGGCCGCTGTTGATAGCCCTGGTCTTGGCCGTGTGTTGGTGGTGGATGCCGGTGCTTCGATGCGCAAGGCCGTTTTAGGCGGCAACCTGGGTGCTGCGGCTGCTCGCAATGGTTGGGCCGGGGTTCTCATTGATGGCTGTGTGCGCGACGTTGCAGAGCTATCCGAATGTGATACCGGTATTTTTGCTTTGGGTCACATTCCCATGCCCACCGAAAAGCGTCAAGAAGGACAAACCGATGTCCCGGTGGTGATTCAGGGCGTTTGGGTTAGGCCGGGCGATTGGTTGTACGCCGATGCCGACGGCGTGGTAATCAGTGATCACCCTTTGCATTCGCAGAATTAAACCCAGCCGGCTGCTTTTCCGAACATGTAAGCAGCCAAACACACCAACACCAACGCAAAAATACGCTTCAGTGGCTTCACAGGAAGTGAGTGAGCCGCTTTGGCGCCCCACGGGGCCATGAGCACACTTGCGCTGGCCAGGGTTAACCATGCATACGTGTGCACGTACCCCAGAGCTCCAGCAGGCAAGCCTTCAACCGCCCATCCGCTGAATACAAATCCCAGCGTGTTGAATACCGCGATGGGAAAACCCATGGCCGCACTGGTGCCGACTGCCTGATGCATGGGAATGCCTCGGTGGGTCAAAAAAGG
>JBEDMU010000064.1:0-4872 GCA_041170945.1 Pseudomonadota bacterium | reverse complement strand
TAGCGGCCGTGATATTGCGCATGAAGGCGCTCAAGCTTGGTGCCATCGAGTCTTTCCCTTTTATTGATCCACCCCGTTCCAAGGCCATACACGATGGATATCAATTGCTACAAGAGTTGGGTGCCTTAAACGAGCAACTTGAACTCACCGACACTGGACTAACCATGTCCAAGTTGCCCTTGGATCCTCGTATTGCACGGATGATCTTGGAAGCTCAGAGGCGAGGATGCTTGAACGAGGTGCTGATCATTGCATCCGCCATGTCGGTTCAAGACGTCCGTGATCGCCCACTGGAGCATGCCACCAAGGCCGATCAGGCCCATCGTCAATTTGAAGACGATCGAAGTGAGTTTGTCTCGATGATCAAGCTTTGGGACTGGATACATCGTTCGCGTGGAGGAGATGGTCACACACACAAGCTATCAAACCGTCAGTTTGATCAGCTGCTCAAGGACCACTGGATTCATGCACGAAGAGCTCGAGAATGGCGTGATGTCTATCAACAGGTTCACACCGTGGTAGCAGAGCATGGTTGGAAACTCAATTCAGAACCTGCTTCTTACGATATCTTGCATCAAACCCTATTGAGTGGCTTGTTGGGGCAGGTGGGTTGTCGGCATGAATCAGAGCCGCACTATTTGGGCCCGAGAGGAATCAAGTTTTGGCCACATCCCGGAAGTCGACTTTCAAAGAAGCCTGCGCGCTGGTTGATGTCGGGCGAGCTTGTTGAGACAACGCGTGTATTCGGTAGGAGCATGGCTTCGATTGAACCACATTGGATTGAGCAGGTGGGATCCCATTTGATTGTGCGAGAGGTGGGAGACCCACGATGGGACATGCGTTCAGGTCGAGTGGTGGCGTCAGAGCGCGGTTCGTTGTACGGATTGGTCATATATAGCCAACGACAAGTCGATTTCAGTCGAATCAATCCAACATTGGCTCGAGAAGTGTTTATCAGAGAGGCATTGGTCAACGAACAAATCAATGGCAATTGGCCCTTCATTGACAAAAATCGTCGCACTCTTCAACAGATCGAAAAACTTGAGCACAAGTCGAGAAGACAGGATGTGTTGGTTGACGACGAATGGCTATTCTCTTTTTACAACGATCGTATTCCTGCTGAGGTGGTGGGCCTGAAGACCTTGGAGGACTGGTATCGAAAAGCCGATTCATCCCAACAGCAAGCACTTCTGATGACGCCAGAGTCACTGATGCGTCACAAGGCTGAATCGGTGACGGCTCAGCGATTCCCTGACTTGATTCGAATGGGGGGCATCGATTGTCATGCGCATTATTTGCACCAACCAGGTCACGATCGCGATGGTCTCACTGTTGATGTGCCTTTGTATGTGTTAAACCAAATCCAAGAAGATCGTTGTGAATGGTTGGTTCCTGGCATGTTGCAAGAAAAAATTTTGCTCTTGTTGAAGGGGCTGCAACAACGACCGAGATCGCGTTTACTGCCATTAACAGAGACCGCCACGCGCATTGCCGACGAGTGGCTGACATCAGGCAACTTTGGACACGCCAATTTATTTGAGCAATTGGCGAACAAGGTCAAAACCATCACCCAATTAGACATTCGGGCGTCAGACTTTAAACCTGATCAATTGCCTACCCACATGCGGATGGGTTTGCGACTGCTAGATGAACATGGGCGACAGTTGATGTTCAGTCGCAGTCTTTCATCTTTGCGCGGCGAATGGGGCCAAACGGCAAGAGGAGCGTTTCAGTCCTTGGCACAGTTGCAAGTACTGAAGTCATCTGCAACTTCTTCAACCAATGTCTCTAACAGTGGATCTACGTCTGCCACTGACAAGGCATCCAAGCTCACAGGATCAAGTGATCAGAAGGGGCCAACAGGGGTATCCGCAGAGAAGCTATTTACTGCGTGGGAATTTGATGAGTTACCAGAAATCATGGAAGTCCGCCAGGGCGGAAAAGTCTTGGTTGGGTTTCCAGCATTGGTTGACCATGGCCATGGTGTTTGTCTTGAAGTATTCGACGAACCTGAAATTGCACAGCAAAAGCATCGCATCGGATTGGAGCGTCTGTTTGCGATAGCTTGCAAGGACAATATCAAGTACTTGGAAAAAAGCATCCCTGAGTTTCAGCCCATGTCAATGGCCTACATGAGTTTGGGAACTGCCCAAGACCTCAAGGAACAGATTCTTCAGTTGGCTATTCGCAAAGCTTTTCAAACCGATCAGCCACCAACAAATACCGTTGCATTCCAAGAAAGACTGCTGTCGGGTAAGCCTAAGTTGAGCTTACTCACCCAAGAGGTGGCCCGAATTGCATCTCATGTGCTGTTGGAATGGGCTCATTTGCAAAAACGACTCAAGGAGAGCAAGTGGCCAGAAAGTTTGAGTCAAGATGTACGTCAACAGCTACAGCGCATGGTTCACAAACGGTTTTTGATCGAGACCCCATCTGATGCTTTGGCTCATCTGCCTCGTTATCTCAAAGCCGTACACAAAAGACTAGACAAATTCAAAGCCGACCCCAATCGAGATGCCTCCCTGCAAAAGGAGGTGGCTTCAATCGAACAACGGTATTGGAAGTTGGTTCAAGCGCGTCAAGGCAAAAGCGATTCCGCCATGGTCCAGTTTCGATGGCTGATTGAAGAATTGCGAGTGAGCTTGTTTGCTCAAGAATTGCGAACGCCGCAACCGGTGAGTGTGAAACGCCTTGAAAAAGCGTGGAGTCAGTTCAATACTTAGTCAGCTTTTTGTTTAGCTGGCCAAGTATTGCCTCATTCTATGCAGGGCCTCATCGAGGGTCTTCAGCTGTTTGGCGAAGCAAAACCGGATCACTTGTGAACGGGTTGGGCTAGTATAGAAAGCCGACATCGGGATCGCAGTGACGCCTACCTTGCGAGTGAGCCAAATGCAAAAATCTGCGTCATGCTCAGGTGCTTGATGCCAATCTTGAGTTTTGTAGCGAACGCATTGAAAATAGGTTCCTTCGCAGGGCAACAACTCAAAGGGCATAGACTGCAGCCCTTGGCGCAGGTGGTTTCTCTTTTCCTCATAAAAGAGAGGCAATTCCAAGTAAGGCTTGGGGTTACCCAAGTATGTGGATAGACCCATTTGCATGGGGGTGTTCACAGTAAAGACATTGAACTGATGGATCTTGCGAAACTCTGACATCAGCGCTTGGGGTCCCAGCACATAACCTACTTTCCATCCGGTCACGTGGAAAGTTTTGCCAAAGCTGCTGACCACCAAACTGCGAGACCTCAATTCTGGATGCCGAACCACACTTTGGTGAGCATGTTTGTCATACACCATGTGTTCGTACACTTCGTCACTAAGCACCATCACCGATGTATCGCTCAAGATATTGGCTAACTCATTCATTTCTTCCGCTGTCCAGCAAGTTCCGCTGGGGTTGTGTGGCGTATTGATGATCAGCAAACGGGTGCGAAGAGTGATGGCTTGTCTGATTTTGTCAAAGTCTGGGCGAAACGTTTGGGCATCAAGCGGCACCCGAATAGGCCGACAACCAGCCATTTGTATCGCAGGTATGTAACTGTCGTAGCATGGCTCAAGTACCACCACATCATCGCCAGGTTCCGTCAAGGCCAATACTGCGGTCAAAAGTGCTTGAGTGGCGCCAGCTGTCACCGTCACCTCATGGACAGGGTCGTATGCATGACCATAGAGTTGCTGAGTTTTCAGCGAGATGGCTTCACGTAGACCCAATACTCCTGCCATTGGGGGATATTGGTTGTGGCCATTGAGCATGGCTTGATGGACCAACTCTGGCAAAGTTGGATCACCCACAAAGTCAGGAAAACCTTGCCCCAAGTTAACGGCTTGACATTCTTGAGCCAATGAAGACATCACGGTAAAGATGGTGGTGCCTACATCGGGCAGACGGCTTGGCAATGGAATGTGTGGTGCGTTTTGCATCAGGTAATCATGACCATTCTGAAATGACAGGGCCCGAATGATGAAGCATGTTTTTGATCAGTTCGGGCGACAAGCGTGGGCTGATGAGTTGAATCAATCGCAGTAACTGAGGGCTTAAATAACTTCCCTTGCGCATTGCCAGTCTTGCTACATTGCGTCCAATTAAGTGACCCAATTCAATACAAGCCAAGTCTTGATCTGCATCGTCATTCCATGCCATTTCGGCGACTATTCCAACCCCCATGCCCAACCTGACATAGGTCTTGATGACATCGGAGTCAATGGCTTCCAGAACCCAGGTGGGAGTGCAATTGGCTCGTTCGAATGCCAAATCAATTTGTTGCCTGCCTGAGTAACCACGCTGATATGAAATCAACGGGTATCTACCCAAGTCAGCCATTGTCAAAGGTGCGCACTTCGTCAAGGGGTGATTCAGAGGGACGACCACGACATGTCGCCACTCGTAGGCAGGAAGTGTCCAAAGTTCTTCATAGGCGTCTAAAGCTTCTGTTGCTATTCCTATGTGTACAGAGTGGTCTAACAGGCTTTTGGCAACCTCTTCTGGAGAGCCTTGATGCAATAAGACTTTGAGTTCTGGAAATTCGCTTCTGAGCTGGGCAACTGATGGAGGGAGTACATACCTCGCTTGTGTGTGTGTGGTGGCGATTGACAATAGCCCCGTTCCTGGTTTTGCCAACTCGGTTGCTTGATCCTTGAGGTGTTCCAAGTGCAAAATCAACTGTTCAATCGTTGCATACAGGTCTTTGCCAGGCTCACTAAATCCAATGATTCTTTTACCCTTGCGCTCGAAAATTGGAATTCCAAGTTCCGCCTCGAGTTCCAATATGGCTTTTGAAACACCAGGTTGCGAGGTGTGCAAGGCTTGAGCGGCTTGAGTGAGATTAAAGCCGCATTGAACTGTTTTCCACACAAAGCGCAACTGGTGCAGATTCAT
>JBEDMU010000063.1:0-10519 GCA_041170945.1 Pseudomonadota bacterium | reverse complement strand
CCTGCCATGCCATAGGCGCGACGCTCCCATTCGGGGCCCCACTGGGCTTCGATGGAAGAGGGTTCAAACGATTTGGACAGACTGGCCAGACCGGGTTGTTCGGGTGTGCTCATGGGCGCGTGCTTCAATGATGGGGCAAACCCATCATTTTAGCGGTGCCTGACGCCTAAACACCAAGCGGTGGGGTTCTGAGGCTGCTGCATCGTAGCTATAGCCGTCGGCATTGAAACCTTGCAATTCTTTGAGGGTTTTGACTTGATGCTCGGTGGCATAACGCACTATCAAACCTCGGGCCTTTTTGGCATAGAAACTCACCACCTGATAACCACTGCCTTTGCGCTCTTCAAAAACGCATGACACCACCTTGGATTTCAATGCCTGGGTGTCGACCGCTTTGAAATACTCTTCGCTGGCCGTGTTGATGATGAGCCCATCGTCGGCCATGGCCACTGCATCCAATGCTTTGGCGATGCGATTGCCCCAGTAAGCGTACAAGTTTTTACCCGCAGGGTTGGCCAGAGCTGTGCCCATTTCTAGGCGGTAGGGCTGCATCCAGTCGAGGGGACGCAGCACCCCATAAAGTCCGCTCAAAATGCGCAAATGGTGTTGTAACCATTCGAGCTGCATGGCTGTCATGTCGCGAGCGCGCAGACCGTCGTACACGTCACCATCGAAAGCCAGCACAGCTTGACGTGAGTTTTTTTCGGTGAAGCGTTCAGACCACACCTCATAACGGGCCGCATTGAGCGATGCCAATTTGTCAGACAGGTCCATGAGCTTGGCAATTTGCTGTGGTGACATGGGACGCAGAATATCGATCAGCGCAGAAGCTTCTTTCACGAATTCAGGTCGTGTGTGATCGACGTCACCAATAGGCGACTCGTAGTCGAGTGATTTGGCGGGCGAAAGGACGAACAGCATGGTTATCGAATGCCTAAGATTTTGTGGGTTTGAACCGACAAGCGCCAGCGCGGGTGAGCCTGGCAATAGTCAATGGCCGCTTGACTGTTTTGCGCTGCCATGGGGCTGTCCATGGGTTGAAGCAGCCAGTGGTTGAACTGCAAATCGGCCTGAGCTTCTACTTGGTTGGGCATGAGTTGGGGCTGAGGAAACACCAGTTTGAGTTCGTGTCCGTGCCGCTGCACCCAGGATGCACCTGCCTTGGGGCTGACACAAATCCAGTCGATGCCTGGGGGAAGTGCAACCGATCCGTTGCTTTCAATGGCCACAAAAAATCCCTGGTCGTGTAGCGCATCGACCAACTCGCTATCGACTTGCAAACCAGGTTCGCCTCCGGTAAGCACGACCATGGGTGTGGAATTGGCAGGGTTGTCTTGGGTTGCAGGCCAATGGGCTTTTACCGCTTGGGCCAGTTCAACAGCCGATTCAAATTTGCCTCCATGAGTGCCGTCAGTGCCCACAAAATCGGTGTCGCAAAACTGGCAAATGGCTTGCCCACGATCTGCCTCACGACCACTCCATAAATTGCATCCAGCAAAGCGACAAAACACGGCAGCGCGGCCTGCTTGCAGGCCTTCGCCTTGCAAGGTGTAAAAAATTTCTTTCACGCTGTAGGTCATGATACAGGCAAGCTTAACAGGGCAAGAAGCCCTTGGGATGCTTATTCGTTGGCACCCACAGGCAGCACAGGGGCTTGTGGGTCAAGCTGAAGCCAGCTGCCACAGCCGGCGTTTTCATACAAAGCCAGGTGGTCGATTTGAGGCAGCTGCAAGCGGGTTTGATCGGCAACCCATCGAGCCAAGGTTCCGGTGTCGCTGTCAGACAAGTGGGTCCATTCGTGCATGGGATGATGGTCTATTGAATCAAACACGGGTTTGAACAAAGCCTTGACATCGCCATAGTCGAGTGTCCAGCCCAGCACCTGATCAAGTGGCGCGCAAATGCCCAGCCTGAGCTGATACGTATGACCATGCACACGAGCCAGGGGTGAATCGGCAGGGGCATGGCGCCAACGGGTGGCGCTGTCAAAGCTGAAGTCTTTCCAAATGCGGTATTGCTCGCCGTTGAAATTGGCGCCGCTGGTGGGGGTTTCGTAAACGGTCACCGAAGCCAACAAGGGCAGGGCCGGTTTGAGCTTGCTCCACAGCCAGCTGCTGAGCATTTCGCTGGTGGGGTTCTCAAGGCCTTCAATGTCGTTGAGGGTTTGGTAATTGAGTTGCATGTGCCAAGGTGCCCATGCTTGATCGAGAAGGTTCCAAGCACTGCGCGCATCTTGGTCATCACCTAACGTCAGATGCAAGACAGCTTCAAAGCCATGCCCATGCATGCGTCCGCATTTGTGACCCATGGGCACGCGGGGCAGCTGATGCGCAGCCTGAAAACGGTAGCGACGCCATGCCTGGTGACGTTGTCCGGGTAAATGGTCCAGCCCTTGCCAAGGGGTACTGAGCACGGCCACCCGACGCAAACGAGCAACCCCCAATTGATGGCTGACCCATTGGGCCAATGCGTCATCGCTGGGTTGTGGAATGTGGTCGTTTAAACAAGCGCCATCCAAGCCTTGAACCGCTTGTGACAAGCGATGCTTCAGATGAACGGCTTCTCCCCCCGGGTTCAACAGCGATTGGCCTTGCATATCGGCCATGACCGACACTTGAAACCGGTGCCCATGCAAGGGCAAAGCCGGCAACGACTCATGTTCGTCAAGCCAACGGGCAGAATTGAGCCAAGTGCTCGCGACAGTGAGCAAACGTTCGGTCATGCTTGGCTTTGTAAATAACGCTCGTAACCTGCTTGACGCAGTTCACATGCGGGGCAAGTGCCACAGCCGTAACCCCAAGGGTGTCGGTGTTCGTGATCGCCCAAATAACAGGTGTGGCTGAGGTTGATAATGGTGTTGACCAAAGCAGGCCCACCCAGATCATGGGCCAGTTGCCAGGTTTGCGCTTTATCCAGCCACATGAGCGGGGTTTCAACCGTCATGCGGCTATCAAGCCCAAGGCTCATGGCCACCTGCAGGGCTTTGAGTGTGTTGTCGCGACAATCGGGGTAGCCCGAATAGTCGGTTTCGCACATGCCGCCCACCAGCACATTCAAACCTCGGCGGTAAGCGACAGCGGCAGCAAATTGAAAAAACAACAAATTGCGTGCTGGCACAAAGGTGTTGGGAAGTCCTGAACTCTCAAACTCGATGGCACGGTCTTGGGTGAGAGAGGTGTCGCTGATTTGACCCAGCACTTCCATGTCAATCAGGTGGTCTTGCCCTAAACGCTGACTCCATGTCGGTGACAACGAACGCATCGCTTGGGCCAAGGGCAAACGGCAATCCAGTTCCACTTTGTGACGCTGACCATAATCAAAGCCGATGGTTTCGACGCGTTCGTAACGCTCGAGCGCCCAAGCCAAGCAGGTGGCCGAATCTTGGCCGCCCGAATAAAGCACCAGTGCGCCTGAACTCATGAGGGTCATGACTCCAAGATGTCGGCGCTTTCGCGCTGCAGCATGGCCAGCACGTTGGCCACGGTCGAGCGAAGTTCTCGTCGATCGCAAATGAAATCGACGGCCCCTTTTTCTTGCAAAAACTCGGCGCGCTGAAAACCTTCTGGCAATTTGACGCGCACCGTGTTTTCAATCACACGAGGACCCGCAAAGCCAATCAGAGCCTTGGGTTCGGCAATGACCACATCGCCCACAAATGCAAAACCGGCGCTGACACCACCCATGGTGGGGTCGGTGAGCACGCTGATGTAGGGCAAGCCCTTTTTGGCCAAGCGGGTGAGGGCCGCGTTGGTTTTAGCCATTTGCATGAGTGACAACAAACCCTCTTGCATGCGTGCTCCACCCGTGGCGGTGAAACAAATGAAAGGACATTTTTGTTCCATGGCTTGGTTGACGGCGCGAACAAAGCGTTCGCCCACCACACTGCCCATGCTGCCACCCATGAATTCAAACTCAAAACAGGCCACGACCACGCTGACGTTCATGACCTGACCCCCCATCACCACCAAGGCATCGGTTTCGCCCGTGTTGTCCATGGCTTCTTTGATGCGCTCGGGGTATTTGCGGCTGTCTTTGAATTTAAGTGCGTCGGTGGGCACCACTTCTTGCGCAATTTCATAACGACCCTGTGGGTCCAAAAATGCGTCTAAGCGGGCGCGAGCGCCCATGCGGTGGTGGTGTGAACAGTGCGGACACACGTTTTGATTTTTTTCGAGATCGGAGCCGTAAAGCACCGTTTCGCAACCATGGCATTTCAGCCATACACCTTCAGGCACCGAGCGTCGGGCCGTATTGGCTGCGTCGGTTTGGTTGATTTTGGGGGGCAATAGTTTTTCAAGCCATGACATGGAATTCACGCTCCGGTAACAGGGGGCAGGGCATCGAGTGAACGACGGATATCGCCCAAAAATGCTTGAATGGCTTGTTGAGCAGCAGAGCCCGACAACCCTTCCAAGATTTGAATGATACGAGTTCCGATGATGACTGCATCGGCAGATTGACCCACGGCACAAGCGGTTTGGGCATCGCGAATGCCAAAACCCACGCCAACAGGGATGTTGAAATAACGGCGTATGCGAGGAATAGCCGCCTCAACTGCGGCTGTATCCAAGTGACCCGCACCAGTGACCCCTTTGAGAGACACGTAGTACACATAACCAGTGGCCAATTGAGCCACATGCGCCATGCGCTCGTCGGTGGTGGTGGGGGCCAGCAAGAAGATCAGATCGAGACCGTGTGAACGAAGCTCGGCGGCGAACGTTTCGCATTCTTCAGGGGGATAGTCAACCACCAGGACCCCGTCTACACCGGCTTGCGCCGCATCGCGCGCAAAGGAACCTTCGCCATGTGCCAAGTTGTAGCGTTCGACGGGGTTGGCATACCCCATCAACACCACGGGGGTGTGCAAGTCGTTGACTCGAAATTCGCGCACCATGTTCAACACTTGCGTCATGCCCACGCCGTGACGCAAGGCCTCTTCGCCCGCCTTTTGGATGACAGGGCCATCGGCCATGGGATCAGAAAAGGGCACCCCCAACTCAATGATGTTGGCACCAGCCTTCACCATGGCGTGCATGAGAGCAGGGGTTTCGGTGGCCACAGGGAAACCAGCCGTGACATAAGGAATGAGCGCACGTTTGCCCTGAGCACGCAATTCATTCAAGCATGTGCTGATGCGGTTCATGAACGCACCTCAACCTTCTGCAGTGCCTTGACCGATTCACCACGGCAACTGGGGCGACAGAAAAATTGCGCGCGGGACAAATCGGCTACGGTTCCGATGTCTTTGTCACCGCGACCCGACAAGTTCACCAAAATGCTTTGATCGGGGCGCATGGTTTTGGCCAACTTCATGGCGTAAGCCAAGGCGTGGCTGGATTCGAGGGCGGGAATGATGCCCTCGGTGCGACACAGGTAATGAAACGCGTCCAGTGCTTCTTGATCGGTCACACCCACGTACTCGGCACGGCCAATGTCTTTGAGCCATGCGTGCTCGGGGCCTACACCTGGGTAATCAAGGCCAGCACTCACGCTGTGGGTTTCGGTGATTTGTCCGTTGTCGTCTTGCAAAATGTAAGTGCGGTTGCCGTGCAACACACCCGGTTGACCCTTTTGCAAAGAGGCAGAGTGCTTGCCACTTTCCAGACCTTCGCCCGCCGCTTCGACGCCGATCAGGCGTGTATGCGTATGGTCAATGTAGGGGTAAAAAATGCCCATGGCATTGCTGCCCCCACCCACGCATGCCACCACGGCATCGGGTTGCAATTCTTGACCGTTGCCCGGCAGTTTTAAGTTGGCAAGCATGGACGGAATTTGTTCCAAACATTCTTGTCCGATGATGCTTTGGAAGTCGCGAACCATCATGGGGTAGGGGTGAGGACCCGCCACGGTACCGATGATGTAAAAGGTGTTTTCAACGTTGGTGACCCAGTCGCGCATGGCCTCGTTGAGAGCGTCCTTCAGAGTTTTGCTGCCCGACTCCACAGGAACCACCTTGGCCCCCAACAAGTGCATGCGATACACATTGGGGCTTTGGCGCTTCACGTCTTCTGCACCCATGTACACCACGCATTCCAAGCCGTAGCGAGCGCAAATGGTGGCAGTGGCCACTCCGTGTTGGCCAGCTCCGGTTTCGGCAATGATGCGTGGTTTTCCCATGCGTTTGGCAAGCATGGCTTGACCAATCACGTTGTTGATTTTGTGAGCACCCGTGTGATTGAGGTCTTCGCGCTTTAAAAAGATTTGAGCACCGCCCATTTCGCGGCTGGTGCGTGCGGCGTGATACACCGGTGACGGGCGACCCACAAAGTGCTTGAGTTCGTACTGAAACTCAGCCAAAAACTCGGGGTCGTGTTGGTAGCGCGCATACGCTTCACGCAATTCAGCAATCGCATGCGTGAGGGTTTCGCTGATGAAGCTGCCGCCGTATGGGCCAAAGTGGCCGCGTGCGTCGGGTTGTTGATAGGCACTCATGTGTGCATCCTGCAAAAAACGACCACTCAAACGTGAGTCGTGGGTATAAATGATGCGTCGGCACTGCGAACGGCAGCCACAAACGCTTGCATCAGGGCAGGGTTTTTGAGCCCCTTGGCTTGTTCAATGCCCGAGCTCACATCGACCGCCCAGGGGCGAATGAGGCGAATGCCATCGGCCACGTTTGCAGGTGTGAGCCCACCAGACAAGACGAGGCGAACATTGCCGCTTGGTGCGTGGGGTGACCATGTGTTGAGGCGAGTCCAATCAAAAGTGTGACCGCTGCCGCCGTATCCATCAGACCAGGTGTCTAACAAAATGCCGGCGGCGTGCGGGTATTGTTGGGCATATTTTAAAAGATCAAAGGAATCGTTGCCGATGCGAGCTGCACGCAGGTAGGGACGCAGGTAGCGGGCACAGTCGGCGGGGGTTTCGTCGCCGTGAAACTGCAACAAGGCGTGGGGAGCCACCTCAAGGGCCGCTTCTACCTCAGCCGGTTGGGCGTTTACAAACAGCAACACGGGCGTAACCATGGGCGGCACCGCGGCGATCAAATCGCGCAATTGCGCTACAGACACGGCGCGTGGGCTGGGCGGATACAACACAAACCCCAGGGCGTCAGCACCGGCTTGCGCTGCAGCCACCACGTCGTCTGGCCTGGTCAGGCCACACATTTTGATGCGTGTTCGATGCAGTGAGGCGTTCATTCTGTCCAAGTTCCGGGCAACCAACTGAATGCAGGCGTACGTTGCGGCAAGTTCCAGTGCGCATCGTATTGTGGGCCTAAAAAGTACAACCCATCAGCCATGAAGGTAGGCGCAGCTGCGTCACGGTTTTGGGCTTGCAGCACGTCGAGCATCCATGGGGCCGGGTGTTTGCCCTGACCTACCCAAACCAAGCAACCCATGATGTTGCGAATCATGTGGTGCAAAAAAGCATTGCCTTCAAAGTCAAAACGCCAATAAGCGCCCTGACGAGAAATGCCCACGTGGTAAAGCGTCTTGATAGGGCTATTGGCTTGGCACTCGGCCGCACGAAACGAAGTGAAGTCGTGTTCGCCCAACAAATAGTGGGCAGCTTGTTGCATGGCCTGTGGGTCGAGTGCATGAAACGTCCAGCCGACACGCCCATGCTCTAGCGAGGGTCGCACAGCAGATTCGAGCAGCACATAGCTGTAGCGGCGACGGCGTGCCAAGTTGCGTGCATGAAAATCATCGTTGACTTCACGAGCCCAATGCACCGCCACGGTGGGGGGCAGGTAGGTGTTGGTGCCGCGGATCCAAGAAAACTCGTCGCGATGCACCGGGCTTTCGAAATGCACCACCTGATGCAAGGCATGAACACCGGTGTCGGTACGGCCAGCACACAAAGTGCCAATGGGTTGATCCAAGGCTACAAAACGACTCAATGCCTGCTCAAGCGTGTCTTGAACGTTGGCCACATTGGGCTGGCTTTGCCAACCATGAAAGGCGCTCCCCAAGTAGCTCACACCCATGGCGATTTTCATGAGCGGCCACCCAAATGCAAATCGATGGAAGGCAGGGCACGTTTGGGCGGATGGCTCAACGGTGCGTCGTCGTCTTCATCTAAAGGGGGCAGCTCATCGTCGATGACCATGGCCGAGGGTTGGCCTGCAGGAGCCACGGGGACACGTTTGGGCAGATGTGAAGCAGGCGATCTTGTCACCCGGTCGGGCGTGATCAAGCTAATGCCCAGCACCAGGGTAACGAGCAACCCCAGGAAGGCCCATACCCAAAGTGGCCAGCCGGCAATCCAGGTCACCAAACTGGTCGATGGGGGCTCAGGTTGTAAGGGAGCAGGCGCCACCACAGGCGCTGGTTCGGCAACAGGGGCGGCGGCAACAGGCTCGGGTTCGACAGGGCTGTTGGTTTCAGAGACGGCTTCAGCAACAGGGGGGGCGGGAGCAAACCATTCTTTTTGTGCCTTCCACCATTCGCGAGCGTCTGCTTGAGAGATCTTGCGGGCATCGGCAAGTTTGGGGATGTTGACCCAAGAGCCGATGACCAAGCGGCTGGCATTGCCATCGACAAATGCCTGAGGGTTGGCCAAGTAGGTGGCCATCATGGCTTGCTCTAGGATCACCCCGTTGGGGGCTTGAACCAAAGGGGCGACCAGGCGAGAAATGCTGTTGCCGTCTTCAACCTGAACTTTCCAGCCTGCATCTACAGGGGCTGGCGCGGCTCGTTCTGCTGCAGGTGTTGAGGCGATAGAGACCGCTGCCGGCAAGTTGCTTTGAGCGCTTGCCCACAAGGGCAAAGCCAAAACCAAAGAAACAAGCCAGCAACGGGTGCCGAGCATCAAGCCTCCAACAATACGCGCAACATGCGGCGCAAAGGCTCGGCAGCGCCCCACAGCAGTTGGTCGCCAATGGTGTACGCGCCCACATATTCGGGGCCCATGGCCATTTTTCGAATACGACCTACCGGAATGGTGAGGGTGCCGGTCACCGCTACGGGGGTGAGGTCTTGAAGAGTGGCTTCACGCGTGTTGGGCACGACCTTGACCCACTGGTTGTCGGCAGCAATCATGGCTTCGATATCAGCCACCGGTACGTCTTTTTTCAGTTTGAATGTGAGCGCTTGGCTGTGGCAGCGCATGGCGCCCACCCGAACACAGAAACCATCGACAGGGGTAGCGGCCGTGCCGAAGCCTTCGCCCTGGCCCAAAATTTTGTTGGTTTCGGCCATGCCTTTCCATTCTTCACGGCTCATGCCGTTGCCCAAGTCTTTGTCGATCCAGGGAATCAGCGAGCCACCCAGAGGAACGCCAAAGTTCGCCGTTTCAGAGGCCGACAAGCTGCGTTGTTTGGCAATGACTTTGCGATCGATTTCCAGAATGGCGCTCTTGGGGTCGTCAAGCAGCGATTTGACTTCGGCATTGAGCGTGCCAAATTGGGTCAGCAATTCACGCATGTGCTGGGCACCACCGCCAGAAGCGGCTTGGTAGGTTTGGGTGCTCATCCACTCCACCAAACCGGCCTTGTACAGTGCACCGACGCCCATGAGCATACAACTCACCGTGCAGTTACCACCCACCCAGTTGTTGCCGCCTTTGGCCAATGCGTTTTTGATGACGGGCATGTTCACAGGGTCGAGCACGATGATGGCGTCGTCTTTCATACGCAGCGTGGAAGCTGCGTCGATCCAGTGGCCATTCCAGCCTGCTGCGCGCAGTTTGGGGTACACCTCAGAGGTGTAGTCGCCGCCTTGGCAAGTGATGATCACGTCACATTTTTTGAGGGCGTCAATGTCGCTGGCGTCTTTGAGTGTTTTTTCGTTTTTGGCCATCGCAGGAGCAGCACCGCCAGCGTTGGACGTTGAAAAAAACACCGGCTCGATGAGGTTGAAGTCACCTTCGGCTTGCATGCGGTCCATCAGGACCGAGCCCACCATGCCACGCCAACCGACGAGGCCTACGACATTTCCGATTTTCATGTTGTGTTCCGTGTTGTATGGAGAGTAGAAGAGAGATGTTACCCCGGGAGACTCAAAAAGACCTTACAGGGCGGCTACCACCGCATTGCCCATGGCTTCGGTGTTGACGGTTTGGGTTCCTTCAGACGCAATGTCGACGGTACGCAGACCTTGGCTCAGAACTTTTTGTACCGCTGCTTCAATGCGGTCGGCGGCGTCGGCCATGGCCAATGAATAACGCAGCATCATGGCTGCCGACAAAATGGTGGCCAAGGGGTTGGCAATGCCTTTGCCCGCAATGTCGGGGGCGCTGCCATGGCTGGGCTCGTAGAGTCCTTTGTTGTTGGCATCTAGAGAGGCTGAGGGCAACATGCCAATTGAGCCAGTCAGCATAGAGGCCTCGTCAGACAAAATGTCGCCAAACATATTGCCGGTCACCACCACGTCAAATTTCTTCGGAGCTTTGACCAGCTGCATGGCTGCGTTGTCAACGTACATGTGCTCCAAAGCCACGTCGGGGTATTGCGCATGAACTTCGGTGACGATGTCTTTCCAGAACTGGAAAGTTTCCAGCACGTTGGCTTTGTCAACGCTGGTGACTTTTTTGTTGCGCTTGCGCGCCGCTTGAAAGGCCACATGGGCAATGCGTTCGA
>JBEDMU010000062.1:0-10567 GCA_041170945.1 Pseudomonadota bacterium | reverse complement strand
CATCACGATTCTTGTCCAGGTGGAACCAAAATATCGCGCTGACCGTTGGTAGACATGGCACTGACCAAACCAGCGTTTTCCATTTCTTCTAACAAGCGAGCGGCACGGTTGTACCCAATTTTGAGGTGACGCTGCACCAACGAAATACTGGCTTTTCGGTTTTTCAGAACCACCGCAACCGCTGAGTCGTACATGGGGTCTTTTTCGCCTTCGGCGGCGTCGCTGCCACCAAACATGCCAGCACTTCCACCCTCCACGGAGCCACCTTCTAGCACCCCTTCAATGTAATTGGGCGGGCTTTGCTCCTTGAGGTAGGTCACGACACGATGCACTTCTTCATCGCTCACAAAAGCACCATGGACGCGCTGCGGAAAACCAGTACCAGCTGGCAAATAGAGCATGTCACCCATGCCCAACAACGACTCTGCTCCCATTTGATCAAGAATGGTTCGTGAATCGACTTTGCTGCTGACTTGGAACGAAATCCGGGTAGGGATGTTGGCCTTGATCAAGCCAGTGATGACATCCACGCTGGGACGTTGGGTGGCCAAAACCAAATGAATCCCCGCGGCCCTGGCCTTTTGGGCCAAGCGTGCAATCAGCTCTTCAATTTTCTTGCCCACCACCATCATCAAATCGGCCAGTTCATCGATGACCACCACAATGTAGGGCAAGGGCTTGAGCGGTTCTGGATCCTCTGGAGTGAGCGAGAACGGGTTAAGGATCACTTCGCCACGCGCCTTGGCTTCATGCAAGCGCGCGTTGTATCCCGAAATGTTGCGCACGCCCATTTTGCTCATCAATCGGTAGCGCTTTTCCATTTCAGCCACGCACCAATTCAAGCCATTGGCCGCCTGCTTCATGTCGGTGACCACGGGCGCCAGCAAATGAGGAATGCCCTCGTAAACGCTCATTTCGAGCATCTTGGGGTCGATGAGCAACAAGCGAACTTGTTCGGGGTCTGCCTTGTATAGCAAGCTCAAGATCATGGCGTTGATGCCTACTGATTTGCCTGAACCCGTGGTGCCTGCCACCAAGCAATGCGGCATCTTGGCCAAATCCACCACCACTGGGGCGCCAATGATGTCTTTACCCAGTCCCATCGACAAAATCGACTTCGCTTCGTTGTAGGCTTGAGACCCCAAAATTTCGCTTAAACGAATGGTTTGACGCTTGGCGTTTGGCAACTCCAGTGCCATGTAGTTTTTGCCTGGAATGGTTTCGATCACTCGAATCGATACCAAGCTCAACGAACGAGCCAAATCACGCGCCAAATTGACAATTTGAGCCCCTTTCACACCGGTGGCGGGTTCAATTTCGTAGCGTGTGATCACCGGACCTGGCGCAGCCGCCACGACGCGAACTTCCACTCCAAAGTCTTTGAGTTTTTTCTCGATCAATCGGCTGGTCATCTCGAGCGACTCGGATGACACAGTATCTTGTTGGCTGCCCACTTTG
Source organism: Pseudomonadota bacterium (assembly GCA_041170945.1). GTDB lineage: Bacteria > Pseudomonadota > Gammaproteobacteria > Burkholderiales > Burkholderiaceae_C > RS62. The sequence goes on along the minus strand of JBEDMU010000062.1, from coordinate 9,109 downwards.
TCGAGCAAACTGACTTGGGGCAGTTGAGCCCCCTGCAAATCGGCAAAAAGCGCTTGCTGGCTTTCTTTGGCCAAGCGTTCGCTTTGCGGAATACTGGTGAGCGTGGGTTCGATCACCACCGAAGGCGCCGACGCCAAAGGCGTTTCTTGAACCATGTCTTCGGCCACCAAGGGCTCTTGCGCCGCCACGCTATCGTCCAACAAGGCCGAAGCGGCCAACACGGGCTCAAGATGGACCTTGACCTCCTCTTGACGCTCACGCAAAGCGGCTTGACCCAAGCGTGCATCTTCTTCAAGCTCTTTTCGTTGTGCTCGTTGATGGCGCCAGTCGAGCCACTTCATGCCCAGTTTTTCGGCAGCCAAGCGCCAAGAAAATCCAAACACCCAAGACACGCTAACCACCATCAGCACAAACGAAACCAAGGCTGACCCATTAAAACCTAGCAATGTTTGCACCCACACACCCAAAGCCTCGCCCACCAGGCCGCCCGCTTGATCGGGAAGGGTGGAGTCAAAGCGATGCAATCGGGTCCACTCGAGCACGCAACTAGACAACAAGAGCAACACCCACCCCAGTGCTTGCTGCGCGACACGCCAACGTCCTGTGGAAACCTCTAGGCCGTCCTCTGCGCTGTCGTTTTCTGGCACAAACCATGCCTTGAGCAAGTGGTAAAGCTGCACACCACACCAAATCGCCACCCACCAAATGGAATAGCCGGCTGCAAAGTAGCTGAGATCAGCCACCCATGCACCTAACGCGCCCAACAGATTGCGCACAGGCTCGGCACGACCCGATGTCGACCATGCGGCATCGTGGGTGTTGTATGACAGCAAGGCCAACACCCAGATCACCCAAAGGACCATCCAAACGACGGCCAATGCATCTTTGAAGCCACGCCAACTGGCACGCGAAGAGTCTGCGCTGGACGAACGCTCGGTACCAGCCGATCTGAACAATGAATCTAGGGAAAAAGCCATAACTTCTAGCTTAACCGATCGTCATGCCAAAAAACAAAGCCACCCTATAGGTGGCTTTGCTCACGAACGAAACCCAAACCTTATTTGATTTTGGTTTCTTTGTATGCCACGTGCTTACGAGCCTTGGGATCAAATTTCATGATCTCCATTTTCTCGGGTGTGGTTTTTTTGTTTTTGGTTGTGGTGTAGAAATGGCCGGTTCCAGCAGTGGATTCCAGCTTGATTTTTTCACGAGCGCCTTTGCTTGCCATGATGCAATCTCCTGATTAGGCTTGACCGCGGGCACGCAGATCGGCCAGCACGGCATCGATGCCGTTTTTGTCAATCAAACGAAGGGCGGCGCTGGAAACGCGCAAACGCACCCAACGATTTTCGCTCTCGACCCAAAAGCGGCGGTATTGCAGGTTAGGCATAAAACGACGCTTGGTTTTGTTGTTGGCATGGGAAACGTTATTCCCTACCATGGGCTTTTTGCCCGTTACTTCACAGACTCGTGCCATGATGGCTCCATGATCAATTAACAGCTTTCGCCGCACCTCGCTGGCATGTTTTTCAACGGGGCGCACGCTCTTTGCAGAGTGGGTGCGCAATGCTTCTGAAAAACCGGTTTAATTCCAGCGGTACCCATTTCGTCCTTCAAAATTTGAAGGACAGCCTGCGATTATATCAGCAGACGCCGTTTTGCTCCAAATAGCGTTGTGCGTCCAATGCTGCCATGCATCCTGTGCCAGCGCTGGTGATCGCTTGACGGTATTGGTCATCTTGCACGTCGCCTGCTGCAAACACACCCGGAATCGATGTTTGGGTGGCAAAGCCATTTTGCCCACCTTGGGTCACCAAATACCCGCCTTTCATGGCCAACTGACCCTGAAAGATATCCGTATTGGGATGGTGCCCAATGGCAATGAAGCAACCCTTAACCGCCACATTTTCGGTGGCATCACCTTCAAATTGCTTCAATCGAACCCCAGTCACGCCCGATTCATCACCTAACACCTCGTCGAGGACCATGGGCGTTTTGAGCACAATCTTGCCGGCATGAACCTTCTCCATGAGGTGATCAATCATGATGGGCTCGGCTCGGAATTTATCGCGACGATGAATCAAGTACACCTTGGAGGCAATGTTGGACAAATAAAGCGCTTCTTCGACGGCGGTATTGCCACCACCCACCACGCAAACTTCTTGGTCTCGGTAGAAAAAGCCATCGCAGGTGGCGCACCCACTGACTCCACGGCCCATGAAGGTCTCTTCGGACGGCAAGCCCAAATACTTGGCCGATGCGCCTGTTGCGATGATCAGGGCGTCGCACGTGTATTCACCCGCATCACCCACCAAGCGGAACGGTTTGTTTTGCAACTCAACCGTGTGAATATGATCAAACACGATTTCCGTTTTGAATCGCTCGGCGTGCGCCTGAAAACGAGCCATCAAGTCAGGACCCAACACCCCCTGCGCGTCTGCAGGCCAGTTGTCTACCTCGGTGGTGGTCATGAGCTGACCACCTTGTGCCATACCAGTGATCAGCAAAGGTTGCAAATTGGCGCGGGCTGCATAAACCGCAGCGGTGTAGCCAGCGGGGCCGGAACCCAAAATCAGAACTTTGGCGTGTTTCATAAAAAGATACCTTTTGATATGGGCGAAAAAAACGTGAAAAAGTCACACAGATGGTGTTGACCTTCTGAAAAGTCGATCGATTTGTCAGCTTCGCGTGGTGAATCCATGAAATTCTAGAGCCTCAAGATCAACTTACTCATAGGAGTATTTTATGGCGATGATTTCGTCACAAGAACTGCTTCGCAGACAGGCGCTTTTTCAATCACTTCCCGACCATTTGCTGACGCGTTTGGCCATGTTAACCGACAAGGTTTCTTTGCGTCGCAACGAGGTCTTTATTCAGCAAAATCGTTCGCTGACGCACATCTATATTTTGCTCAACGGCAGCGCACGCATGGTTCGCTTCAACAACAACGGACGTCACGTCGTCATTGGTCGTGTGGCTGCAGGTGAGCCCATCGGCGAAACCCATTTGTTTGATCAATTGCCCTTGTCTATTTCTGCACTGTCCGAACGTGCCTGCGATGCTCTGCGTATTCCTTGTGCAGCCATTCACGAAATTTTGCGTGATCACAGCGCCATGACCCACTATCTGACCCGCTTGATGAGCCACCGCTTGCGCATGGCGTTTGACCAAGTCGCTTCGCTGGGTCTACATGGGGTGGTCTCGCGAGTCGCCCACAAATTGGTTGAAATGTCGGTTATCAATCCAGAAGGAATTCGGGTGACACCGTGCAAAGTATCTCGCCAAGACCTGGCTTATCAAGTAGGCGCCTCGCGCGAAATGGTGAGCCGCTCACTCAAGGACTTGCACGAAGAAGGAGCCATCGAGATTCTTCCCGATGGCAAGTTGGTTTTGCAAGAACCGCTTAAACGCTACTGCGAATAAACCCTTTAAGCTGGCACAGCAGAGGCACGCAACTTCATCGAGAAGTCGCGCAAGGCAGAAATGCCACTGGCCTCTGCGCGCTGGCACCACGCCTGCAGCTGCTGAACCAGCTGTTCGCGAGTGTGGTGGGTGCTCACCCACAGCTGACGAAGGTCTTCACGCATGGCCTTGAGGGGCTCAACCTGCTCACTGGGAGCTCGTCGCAGCACCTTGGCGTAACGAGCCATGATTTCGTAGCGATTGGCAATCAGCGCCTCTAGCGTGTGCTCGTCTGCCACAGGGCGAACCTCACCCAGGGCCCAGCGAGGAGGCGTTTTGCGAACTTTGGCCAATCCGACCATTTGCAAACCACGGATGTAAAGCCACCCCAAGTCAAACTCATAGGGCTTGACCGAGAATTTGGCTGATGTGGGATAAGTGTGGTGGTTGTTGTGTAGCTCTTCGCCGCCAATCACCAACCCCCATGGAGACACATTGGTGGAAGTATCGGGGGCATCGAAATTGCGGTAACCCCAAAAATGGCCCACACCGTTGATGATTCCTGCGGCCCAAAAGGGGATCCACGCCATTTGTACAGCCCAAATGGTCAGTCCCAAGGCGCCGAATAGGGCCAAATTCAGGGTGAGCATCAGCACAATGCCTCGAGCAGAGTACTTAGAGTACACATGACGCTCGATCCAATCATTGGGCGTGCCATGCTGAAAACGGGCAATGGTTTGTTCGTTTTTCGCTTCGGCCCGATAGAGCTCAGCACCACGCCACATGACCGTGGCCAAACCTCGGGTTTGGGGGCTGTGCGGATCTTCGGGGGTTTCGCATTTGGCGTGGTGTTTGCGATGAATAGACACCCACTCACGCGTGACCATACCGGTGGTCAGCCACAACCAAAAGCGGAAAAAATGCGCCACCACAGGATGCAAGTCGAGCGAACGGTGCGCTTGGTGACGGTGTAAATAAATGGTGACACTGGCAATGGTGATGTGGGTGACCACCAAGGTGTAAATCAGGATCGTCCATCCCGATGCGTTGACCAAACCATTGGCCATCCAATCGAAAAACATATTCAAAACTATGCCTCACTCTCACACGGCTATACGGCGTATAACCAAATGTCTATTTTAATTGCGTTGCCAAACTTTGGCAAAAAACCCATCGGTTTGGTGGAGATGGGGCCACAACTGCATAGCGGTACCGTCTTGCGCGTTGTCGGCCAAGGTGACGTCGAACGCGGCCAAGCATTCTTGGGTACTCAACGCCTCAAATTCGGGGTGCACTTGCTCAAATTGCTCAACCGTATGGTGGTTCTCGGAAGCCAGCCAGCTGCAGGTGGCGTAAACCAGTCGCCCGCCAGGTTTGAGCAACTTGGCTGCGCTGGACAAAATCGCCGATTGCTGCTGCAGAATACGGCTCACGTCATCGGGGGTTTGGCGCCACTTCAAATCTGGATTGCGGCGCAACGTGCCCATCCCAGAACAAGGGGCATCTACCAATACCCGATCCACCTTGCCATACAGACGTTTGATGCGCTCATCTCGTTCGTGGGCTATGGCAATGTTGTACACGTTAGACAATCCACTGCGTGCCAAACGCGGCTTGAGTGCGTCAAGTCGATGAGAGGCCACGTCAAAGGCATACAAGCGCCCTGTGTTTTTCATCATGGCGCCTAGGGCCAAGGTTTTTCCCCCTGCCCCAGCACAAAAGTCCACCACCATTTCAGAACGTTTGGCGCCTGTCATCAGGGCCAACAGCTGGGAACCTTCGTCTTGCACTTCGATGGCGCCAGATTGAAACAAGGGCATGCGAGTGAGCGCTGGCTTGTCTTGCAAACGAATGCCCCAAGGAGACCAAGGCGTTGCCTGCGCTTTGAAGCCCTGCTCTTGCAGTTGCTCCAACACTTCCTCGCGCCGCATCTTCAAGGTATTGACCCGCAGGTCCAGTGGCGCCCCCTGGTTCATGGCTTGCGCCGCGTGCATGAAGTCGTGCGGTCGCTGCTGCTGCAATTGATCGGCCAACCATGACGGCAAATTGTGCTGGTGCGCAGGCTCATTCCAGTCGCTCGCGTGCAGGCGCACATGCTGAAACCACTGCCACTCGTCGGGCTGTAAGGCCCCTTTTAAGAACTCATCTGAAGCGGCAAAGCCCAACATCGCCAATTTGCGAAATTTGCCCCCAGGCCCCGAACGCGCCATCGACTCGTATCGATTGCGCAAACGCAAGACGTTGTAAATGGTCTCGGCCAAAGTGTGCCGCTCACGCGGCCCCAATTGGCGTTGTTGACGAAAAAATGAAGATACCGCTACGTCAGCGGGTTCACGAAACGACATGACTCGCTCAAGAAGTTGAGTAGTCAGGGCAAGCAAAGGTTTGGGATGCATATGAGCGGATTGTCCCATGATCGATAATTAGGGGCTTATGTCGAACATTCCACAAGAAGTGCAACGTCGCCGAACGTTTGCCATCATCTCTCACCCCGATGCGGGGAAAACCACGCTCACCGAAAAACTGTTGCTGTTTTCAGGCGCCATCAACATTGCCGGTAGCGTCAAGGCCCGAAAGGCCGCACGTCATGCCACCTCTGACTGGATGGAAATTGAGAAACAACGCGGCATTTCGGTGGCTTCGTCGGTCATGCAAATGGAATATCGCGATTGCGTCATCAACTTGCTCGACACCCCTGGACACCAAGACTTCTCAGAGGACACCTACCGCGTATTAACCGCCGTAGACGCGGCATTGATGGTGATTGATGCCGCTAACGGCGTAGAGCCCCAAACCCGGCGTCTGCTGCAAGTATGCCGAGCTCGCAACACCCCTATCCTCACATTCGTCAACAAAATGGACCGCGAGGTGCAAACGCCCTTGGACGTGATGGACGAAATTGAACGAGAGTTGGGCATGACTGTGGTGCCTTTCACTTGGCCCGTGGGCATGGGAAAAACTTTTCATGGCGTTTACGACCGACGTGCCGACCACATGCGCGTGTTCAAAGCAGGCGATGACAAGCGCGGTGGTGAAGAAGAAATTTTGGTAGGAAAGGCCAACCCCGAAAGCACCTCTCGGTTTGGGGTGGAATACGAGCAGGCTACTCAAGAACTGGAGTTGCTAGAAGAAGCCGCTCCTGCATTTGACCGAGATGCCTTTTTGAGAGGCGAACAAACCCCCATGTTTTTTGGTTCTGCGGTCAACAACTTTGGCGTGCAAGAAGTGCTGGACGCCCTGGTAGAACTCGCACCGGCCCCAACCGCACGCGCCGCCATTCAGCGTGAAGTGCAGCCGCAAGAATCCAAGTTTTCAGGCGTCGTGTTCAAAATTCAGGCCAACATGGACCCAGCTCACCGCGACCGTATTGCGTTTGTTCGCGTAGCGAGCGGTCACTTCCAACGTGGCATGAAACTCAAGGTGGTGCGTTCAGGCAAAGAAATCAAACCCAACACGGTGGTCAATTTTTTGAGTCAACGCCGCGAACTGTTGGATGAAGCCTTTGCTGGCGACATCATTGGTATTCCCAACCATGGCGTCTTGCAGCTCGGAGATACCCTGACCGAGGGCGAGTCTTTGCAATACACCGGTTTGCCATTTTTTGCACCTGAAATGATTCGCACGGTTGAAGTGGCCGACCCCTTGCGCACTAAACAATTGCGCGCCGGTCTGACGCAATTGGGCGAAGAAGGGGCGATTCAGGTGTTTCGTCCAGTTGCCGGATCTGTCCTCATGCTGGGTGCGATTGGACAGCTGCAGTTTGAAGTGGTGGCGCACCGCCTTGAAACCGAATACGGGGTCAAAGCACGCATTTCTTCCAGTCCCTACACCTTGGCTAGGTGGGTGACTTGTGCCGAGGAAGATGGCGGAGAAAACGAGCTCAAGCGCTTCATCGACGCCAACGCCCATCGCGTGGCCCTCGATGCAGTAGATGCCCCCACTCTTCTGGTCGACCACAGCGCGACTTTGCGTGCGGTAGAAGGCAATTGGCCCAAGATTCGCTTTCACACCATGCGCGAACACGCTGGTCTCATGTTCCATCAAAAGTCTTGATCATGGCTACACCATCAGACTATTCTGCTGACACCTTGCCGCTGGTGATTTTGATCTCTGGCGGGGGGTCCAACATGAAAGCGTTGATCGATGCTGCTCAGCGCGAACATTGGCACCAGCGCTACGGCGCTCAAATTGCGGCGGTTGTGAGCAACCGCCCCGAAGCGGCCGGACTTGCCTATGCCCAATCGCACGGCATTCCCACCCGAGTGGTCGATCACCGGGCTTTTGCAGATCGCAGCTCGTTTGAAGCGGAGCTTGCACAAACCATTCATGGTTTGTGCAGTCCATTCAAGCTTCAGCCCTGGGTGTTGCTGGCTGGATTTATGCGCATTTTGGAGGCTTCGTTTGTGCAGCGTTATGCCCCCAACATGTTCAACATCCATCCCAGCCTATTGCCAGCGTTCAAAGGCTTGCACACCCACCAACGCGCCATCGATGAAGGATGTCGTTTAGCTGGTGCAACGGTGCATCGCGTCACCCCGGAACTTGACCACGGAGAAATCCTGGAACAGGCAGTCGTTCCGGTGTTGCCCCACGACACCGCCGATACGTTGGCGGCTCGTGTGCTGACTCAAGAACACATCATTTATGCGCGTGCCATACGCCAGTTGCTTCAACAAATCCAACCAGCCGTCAAGCGTTGATGCCCTCGGTGATGCTGGGGTAGCGCAAGCGGTATCTCAATTCCATTTTGAGTCGCTCATTGCTCAGGCGTCTAGATTCAGACATGAAACTCAACAGCCCGAGCGGGATGGCATCGGTTTGATCGCGGCGCACACGCAGCAGTTTGGTTTTGCCTAACAGCTCAGCGACACGATCCCACCAATCGCCCATTTTGATGTCGTCATCGTCTGTGACGTGAACCACTCTGCGAGAGGCACGGCCCCACAAAGCCAACCAACTGGCGCAGGCCAAATCAGTCATGTGTATGTGGTTGATATACACATCTTCTTCAGGCACAAAGTTGGGTGTGCCTCGCAGCCAACGTTTGGCAGGGCCGCCCTCTTCACGTTGGTTGCCGTAAATACCCGGAATTCTCAAAATGGTCCACGCGGAGCCACTGGCCAGCGCCCACGCCCTGACCCACTGTTCGGCATCAACTCGACGGTGAGCACGCGCATGAAAAGGATTGGGTAATCGGTTTTCAGTCACCACCTGCCCTTGGCAATCTCCATACACCCCCGAGGTAGAGCCATAAACCACTTTGCTTGGCGGCGTTCGGCGCAACAGGGCTCTCAACAAATCGCGGGTGCGTGGATCGGTGAGTTCGCCGTCTACACGGTGGGTGCTGGGTGGAGCTAAATGCAACACACGGTCGGCCAATCCAGCCAAACGCTGCAAACTGGCAGGTTGGTCAAGATCGGCTTTCAAGGGCGTAACCGCAAGCTCACGCCATGACTTTGTATGAGCGTCATTGCGAACCACCGCACGCCAGCGCACGTGTGACGTTCCCAGCATCTGCGACCCACTGAGCATCTGCTGCGCCGTTTGACCAGCCCCAACGATGAGCAAGCGCTGTTGCCTAAAAATCCTATTTTTGGCACCACCAGTCCAAACCAGCATGATTCAAGTCTTTCTGAAGTCTGCGAAAATTCTAACCATGAATCATTCCATTACCGTCCAACCCAGTGGTCGCCAATATCAAGCGGCC
>JBEDMU010000061.1:0-4343 GCA_041170945.1 Pseudomonadota bacterium | reverse complement strand
TGGCTTGTTTGGAGCGGGATAAGAGGCTCGAACTCTCGACCTATACCTTGGCAAGGTATCGCTCTACCAACTGAGCTAATCCCGCGTTAGACATGAATTATAGCCACAAAAACACCCGTTTTTCAAGCCTCGCTATTTAATGAGGAAAATCAATGCGTCGCATTCCCCAAACCCGTAGACACTTTTCTAGCGCAGTTTGAAGCTGCCTCTCGAACGCTTGAGTCTTCAGCCCACCACCAGGCGAATCGCCGGAGCAACGCCCGACACCTGATCCCGCATCTCCAAGGCTTTGCGCAGATTCATCAAGGCCACCTCAATGTGCTCGATAGCCAGATTTTGGGCGCGAGTTGCATCACTCCGCACCAAAGCATCAAACAGCATGTGATGCTGCTTGTGGGCATACAGCATCCAATCCCGATCCATGTCCACCACGCCTTGCATGGGCAGCATGGCCGAAGCCTGGGCAAACGGCAGTTTGTCGTTCAGATCCAGCGCACGTTGCAATGCACGGTTGCCGCACGCCTGCAGGATCAGCGCATGAAAACGATCATTCATTTGGGCATAGGCTGCATAGTCTTCAAGTGAGAGCGTTTTGTTCTTGAACAAACGATCCCCAGCCAGCAAACACACTTCCAAATCGGATGCCAGCTTTCTGGACACGCCATGTTCAGCCACATTTTTTGCCGCCATGCCCTCCAGGTGCCCACGTACCAAAATGGCATCCATGATCTCTTGCACAGTAAATTCGCGAACAGCATATTTACCCAGATCATTGGCCTCAATCAAACCCTCTTGCTCTAGCGACATCAAGGCGCTGCGCACAGGCGTTCGCGAAACCCCAAGTCTCTCAGCCAATTGCTGCTCGGCCAACTTGTGCCCTGGCAAAAACTCACCCTTCAGAATGAGGTCGCGCAAAGCCATCAAAACGGTATCGTGTCTGCTCATGAAAAAATTGTATTCTGTTTTTAAAAAATGGGATACCATTTTGGAAACTGGAGACAAAATTGAAAGCAGACATCAACGAACGCATCACCCGTACTGGCCCTGACACCCCCTGCGGCAAACTGATGCGCCACTACTGGCAACCTGTCGCCTTGGTGGATGAATTCAATCCTTCGCTCGACCCGCATATGGCAATTCGGCCTGTCAAAGCTGTGCGCTTGCTGGGGCAAGACCTGGTGCTGTTCAAGAATGAACAAGACGAATTTGGCTTGCTGGACCGCGATTGCCCACACCGCGGAGCTGATCTGTCCTTTGGCCGAAACGAGGGCGATGGTCTACGCTGCCCATTTCACGGTTGGAAATTTGACATCCAGGGCCAATGCTTGGACACGCCCGCAGAACCCAATGGCAGCAAGTTGTGCCAGCATGTGCGGCAGCGTCATTACCCGATTGTCGAGCGAAACGGTATCCTGTTTGCCTGGCTGGGCGAAGAAGACACGCCACCACCACCCTTGCCCGCCATTGACAGCCTGAGCGCACCTGGCTCCCATGTTTTTGCTTTCAAAGGTATGTGGGCCTGCAACTGGTTGCAAGCCTTCGAGGTCGGCGTCGATCCTGCCCACGCATCCTTTTTGCATCGATTCTTTTTTGACGAATCGCTTGAAAACACCTACGGACGCCAGTTCCGTGGTGCTAGCGCCGGTGAAATTGATGGACAGCGATTACCGATGACTCGCGTGATGCGCGAGTTTGATCAACCAGACATTCGTGTTGAACCACAGCCCTATGGCATCCGCTTGACAGCTCTTCGCCAAATGAGTGAAGCCTTGACGCATGTGCGCGTCACCAACGCCATCTTCCCCCACACCTTTGTGATTCCGTTGTCCGAAACAATGACAATCACTCAGATACATGTGCCTATCGACGACACCCATACCTATTGGTACGCCATGTTCACCAGCTTTGCCGACCCTGTCGACAAAGATGTGATGCGCGAACAGCGGCTGCGACACATCACCTTGCCCGACTACATTCCCAAGTCCGGTCGGCACAACAACTGGGGATTTAACCCGCAAGAGCAAATCAGCCGCACATACCTGGGCATGGGCGAAGACGACATCAACGTCCACGACCAATGGGCCTGCGAAAGCATGGGGCCCATCCAGGACAGGACACGCGAACACTTGGGCACCAGCGACCGTGCCATCATGGCCAACCGTCGCTTGTTGTTGCAAGCCATTGACGATGTCGAAGCTGGCAAAACGCCTCTGGGCATGGCTCAAACCGATATCGCGGTCAAACGCATCGGTCCCGACACAGTGGACGGCATTGCCCCCACACAGGCTTGGGGTGACTGGTGGACACAGGCTGTCAAAACCAAACGCGCCAACGCGCCTTGGCGCGATGCTGTGGACACTTCGGAGCCCTCTGCATGACGACCGCCGAGCGCGAACTCGCCTTGCGCCAATGTGCTCAAGCCATTGAAGACAACGACCTCGAGTTGGTTCGTTTCGTCTGGTGCGACACACATGGCCAGACACGCGGCAAGACCCTGACACGCAACGCAGCCCTTCGGGCATTGACCCATGGTGTTGGCATGGTCAGCACGCTCATGCTCAAAGACACTTCCGACCGCACCGCCTACAAGGTGTTTGAACCGGGCATGGACGACACACTGCCCGGCTTTGAGTTCGCCAACAACCTGACCCTGCACCCCATTGCAGAGACTTTTCATGTTCTGCCCTGGGCCGAGAAAACAGGCTGGATCCAATGCCAGCCCTTCTTTGGCGATGGGCGTGCCGTCACCCTCGACAGCCGCTGGCAACTGCAACGCGCGCTCGAACGCCTGACCGCAAAAGGTCTGCAAATGATGTGCGGCCTGGAAATCGAGTTCCATATTTATCGCATACACAACCACACGGCCAGAACTGATCGTGACCCTTCTCAGGCGGCCTGGCCAGGTCTTGCACCCGAGGTATCGCTGATTCATCCTGGCTACAACCTGCTGTCAGAACAGTGGTTCGACATGAGCGAAGAGCCTCTGCGTATTGTTCAACGCACAGCACAGGCTTTAGGCTTGCCCTTGATTTCGCTGGAAATTGAATTGGGCCCCAGTCAAGTTGAAGCGGTTTTCGAACCCAGCGATGCACTGACCGCTGCCGACAACATGGTGTTGTTTCGAAGCGCCGTGCAGCAAGCTTTGCGCCGCGCTGGCTACCACGCCACTTTCATGTGCCGCCCGCCATTTCAGCACATCATGTCCAGCGGCTGGCACCTGCACCAGTCCTTGGTGGATGCAACAAGCGGACACAACGTGCTGATGCGGGAATCACCCGCCGCAGGCACCCATAAACGCGATGCCTCTTACAGCCTGAGCACCACGGGCAGCCAATTTTTGGCGGGTCTCTTGCAACACGCGCCAGGCATGACCCTGTTTTGCACACCCACCATCAATGGCTTCGGTCGGTTCCGTCCCAACGCGCTGGCCCCTCAGTCCATTTTGTGGGGATTTGACAACCGGGGGGCCATGCTGCGCGTCATTGGTGGGCCCGGTGATGCAGCTACGCGCATTGAGAACCGATTGGGTGAACCAGCAGCCAACCCTTACCTGTACATGGCCGCGCAAATTCATGCTGGTCTGTCGGGCATGGAGCAGTCCATCGAGCCTCCTCAGGCCACCGAGTCCCCCTATGCCGAAGGCGATGCGGTACAACGCATTCCCTCGAACATGACCGATGCACTCGCAGCGCTGCAAAACGACTACGCCATGTCGTCTGGCTTTGGTGCTGACTTTGTCACCCACTACATCCACTTGAAGCGCGCCGAACTGCAACGTTACGAAGCCGCAACCGATAAGGATGAGTTCCAACGCCGGGAATACTTTTCACGCACATGAACACAAGAGAACACCCATGATTGAAATCACATTTTTTGAACACCAGCAAAGTGAAGGCACAACCATCACAGCCAAACCCGGCACTTCCTTGATGAAGGCTGCCCTGGCCGGGGGCATTGAGGGCATCGCGGCCGATTGTGGTGGCACCCTGACCTGCGCCACCTGCCACGTGATGGTGCGAGAGCCTTGGCTGTCGCAACTGCCTACCGCCAAAGAAGATGAGCGTGGCATGCTCGAATTTGCGGCCTGTAGACCTCAAGCCAACAGCCGATTGGCGTGCCAGATTGAACTGACACCCGCGCTCAACGGCATGCAGGTGGATTTGCCACAGTCCCAATACTGAAAACAAAAAAGCCACTGCGTTCGGGCAGTGGCTTTAAAGATAACTGGAGGCGCGGGCCGGAGTCGAACCGACCTACACGGATTTGCAATCCGGTGCATAACCGCTTTGCTACCGCGCCTTGTTCTTTGACAAAAAAGGGAAGCATTGCTTCCCTTTTTTGAT
>JBEDMU010000060.1:0-5734 GCA_041170945.1 Pseudomonadota bacterium | reverse complement strand
GAGACATGGCCGTGATTTTTCCTGCGACAGCCAATTGCTCTACCGTGTGATACCAATCAAATGCCTTGACACGATCCATCTGTAAAGATTGAGGCGCCTGAGGCACTTCTGGCGCGATTGCTGCTCTTGCTGGGGCCAGTTGGGTAGACGCGGTTACTACATTTGGGGTCGGCGGCTTAGCCGTCGAATAAGCTTTAATTTGAGTTTTGAAAGGCAAAAAACGCATCAGCACCATTTCGAGTCCGGCCGACTCGTCTGGAGCCCATGAAATTTCTTGTTGCCCTTGCAAGGCCAAGCTGTAAAGCAATTGAATTTCATCTGTCGCAAAAGCCTGCGATAACTGAGCCAAAACCTCAGTGTCTGATTCGGTTGTGTCGGGCCATGTTTGCGTCCACTGATAAATAGCGATTTGGTGCAACACACGCGTGAGATCGGCCAGTATCCATGTGGGAGAAACTCCCTCTTGTCGCATACGGTCGATGACCTGACAAAGAGATTTCACGTCAGCCACAGACAGTGCTTGCAATAGTTGGTGAATCCACGTGCTATCAGTGGCGCCCAACATCGAACGCACGCCCTCAAGGGAAACTTGGCCAGCAGCAAATGCAATGGCCTGATCAGTTAAAGACAACGCGTCACGCATAGAGCCCTTCGCAAAACGGCCCAATGCGTGCAAGGCACCTGCGTCGTAAGGAATACCTTCAGCATCGAGAACCGATTGCAAATGCTGCGCAATGATCGCAGCAGGCATGGGGCGCAAATTAAATTGCAAACAGCGCGACAACACTGTGACCGGGATTTTTTGAGGGTCAGTGGTTGCGAGGACAAACTTGAGGTATTCGGGCGGCTCTTCGAGAGTCTTCAGCATCGCGTTGAATGCCGTCGTGGTGAGCATGTGCACTTCGTCGATCATGAATACTTTGAAGCGCCCTTGCACAGGCTTATAAACGGCTTGTTCCAGAAGGGCCTGAACTTCGTCTACGCCACGATTGGATGCCGCATCAAGCTCTACATAATCAACGAATCGTCCTTGATCAATGTCTTTGCACGCATCGCATACGCCGCAAGGCTCAGAGGTAACTCCTCCTTGCCCATCAGAGCCCAAACAGTTGAGCGATTTCGCCAAAATTCGTGAAACTGTGGTTTTGCCAACGCCTCGAGTGCCCGTAAACAACCAAGCATGATGCAAACGCCCAGAATCGAGGGCGTTGCTAAGCGCTCTGACCACATGGTCTTGCCCCACCAGTTCGCTGAACTGTCGGGGACGAAATTTGCGTGCAAGTACGGTATATGTCATGTCTGCCAGCATTCTAGGCGGGATCCGGACTAAAATACCAACCGACGGGCCTTCCCGCATGGTGAAGCGGCCAACCGGGTCAGGTGGGGAACCAAGCAGCCCTAACTGTAGAGTCAGTGCCGGGGTTAAGGCTCGTCACCTTTTTCAATTTTGTTCACACAAGGAAATCGCCTCATGGCCAGCGACCTCGTCAAGCACGTAACCGATGCCAGTTTTGACGCCGACGTCACACAATCTTCTGTCCCCGTTCTGGTCGATTTCTGGGCCGAATGGTGTGGACCTTGCAAAATGATAGCCCCCATTCTGGATGATGTGGCTGCCACATACCAAGGCAAAGTGCAAATTGCCAAAGTCAACGTTGACAACAACCAAGCTGTCCCTGGCAAATTTGGTATTCGCGGCATTCCTACTTTGATTTTGTTCAAGTCCGGCAAAGCGGTTGCCACCAAAGTCGGTGCACTTTCTAAGCTGCAACTCACCGCATGGCTTGATGGCGAACTGGCCAAAGCCTAATCCACCATCTATAATCAATATTGCTTTTGATTCATCGGAAGGGACACCCCCTTCTGATTTCGAAGGGGGCAACCACATTCCCCCTTCTCTCCAACCTCCCCCATTCCTCTCTTTACGGATTGACGCAAGCCATGCATCTGTCTGAGCTTAAAGCCCTACACGTATCAGCTGTTCTCAAAGAAGCCGAGGCTCTTGAGATCGAAAACACAGGTCGCATGCGCAAGCAAGAACTGATTTTCGCCATCATCAAGAAACGCGCCAAAGCTGGCGAGCAAGTATTTGCAGATGGCGTGCTTGAAGTATTGCCCGACGGTTTTGGTTTTTTGCGTGAACCAGAATCCAGCTATACCGCATCCACTGACGACATTTATATTTCACCCAGTCAAATTCGTCGCTTTAACCTGCACACAGGGGACATGATCGAAGGCGAAGTGCGCACCCCCAAAGACGGCGAACGTTACTTGGCGCTCACCAAGCTGGACAAAGTGAATGGTCTTCCGCCCGAAGACAACAAACACAAAATCATGTTCGAAAACTTGACGCCTTTGTTCCCTAAAGAGCAAATGCGTCTAGAGCGCGACATCAAAGCCGAAGAAAACATCACCGGACGAATCATTGACATCATTGCGCCTATTGGCAAGGGCCAACGCGCTTTGCTTGTCGC
Organism: Pseudomonadota bacterium; assembly: GCA_041170945.1. GTDB lineage: Bacteria > Pseudomonadota > Gammaproteobacteria > Burkholderiales > Burkholderiaceae_C > RS62. The sequence continues at coordinate 3,260 of JBEDMU010000060.1, read as the reverse complement.
CCCCCCCAAGAGCGGCAAAACGGTGATGATGCAGCACATGGCACACGCCATTACCGCCAACTATCCCGATGTGGTGTTGATGGTCTTGTTGGTCGATGAGCGACCAGAAGAAGTGACCGAAATGCAGCGCACCGTCAAGGGCGAAGTAATTGCATCCACTTTCGACGAACCTGCCGCCCGTCACGTGCACGTAGCAGAAATGGTGATCGAGCGAGCCAAACGTCTGGTGGAGTTGAAGAAAGACGTGGTCATCTTGCTTGACAGCATCACCCGTTTGGCGCGAGCCTACAACAACGTTCTACCCTCATCAGGCAAAGTACTCACAGGCGGAGTGGATGCCAACGCTCTACAGCGGCCCAAACGTTTTTTTGGGGCAGCACGCAATGTAGAAGAAGGTGGTTCCTTGACCATCATCGCGACCGCATTGGTCGATACCGGCAGCCGAATGGACGAAGTCATTTTTGAAGAATTCAAAGGCACTGGCAACTCTGAGGTTCACCTCGATCGCCGGCTCTACGAAAAACGAGTCTTCCCCTCCATTCAGCTCAATCGCAGTGGTACTCGCCGAGAAGAACTTCTGTTGGCGCCCGAAGTTCTACAAAAAACGCGCATTCTTCGCCAGTTCATGTACAACATGGATGAAATTGAATCCATGGAGCTCATGCTCAAAAACATGAAAGCCACCAAAAACAACCAAGAATTCTTCGAAATGATGCGCCGTGGTGGCTAAATCATCGGACTTGTCCAATCGGACATAAAAAAGTTATAATTGAACGTTTTAAACCTTTGGTAAGTAGCTGAAATTTATTTCATTTCAGTCGGCTGCCGAAACGAACAAGGAAATTGAGCCATGAAAGAAGGCATTCACCCCAACTACCGCGAAGTTTGCTTCGTTGACCTGTCAAACGGGTTCCAATTTGTCATTCGTTCATGCGTTCCCACCAAAGAAATGGTGAAAATGGACGATGGACGTGAACTGCCACTGTTCAAGCTCGAAACATCCAGCGAATCTCACCCTTTCTACACAGGCACCCAGAAGAGCGTTGATAACATGGGCGGACGCGTCGAGCGCTTCCGCAACCGTTACGCCAAGGCTACTGCCAAATAAGGTTGAAACCTCGCATCAGCCCTGCTATTACCACCGAGGTAGCCGCACGTCGGCTTCCTCGTTGGGCACTGGCAGGGCTTTTTATTTGCTATTTTCTTTTAGGCATATGGAGCCGAGAAGCCTGGCGTCCGTGGGAATCTGACGCTTTCGCCTTCATCCATGCGATGGGTACAGAAACGCTCTCGGGGCTGGTTTCAGACCTTTCGCAAAAATCTCCGCTTTTGCCTGCTTGGTTGCCCTACTGGGCTTCTGCGTTGTCTGTATGGATAGTGCATGCAACTCACACAACGGTTGTCCCTCCCGAATGGGCTGCCCGTATTCCCGTATTGTTGGCGCTTGGCTTGAGCTTGTGGAAAGTTTGGCAAACCACTCGTCTGTTGGCATTGACACCTGCTGCTCAGCCTATTCCGATGGCATTTGGTGGACAAGCAAGTCCATCCGCTTATTCAAACGCACTCGCTGATGCAAGTCTTTTGGCCATGGTTGCCACGTTGGGCATGGCGTTGATGTCGCATGAAATTGGGGTCAGTGCTTGGCAACTGTTGTCAAGTGCCTGGTTGTTTCACAACATCAGCACATGGCTTTTGTCTGCGCAGCCCCAAGCCCTGACCCAAGACCCTCAGCGATTGGGCCGGTTAAGCAGTCGTACGGTATCTTGGATGGTGGGTTCATTGCTGGCCTTTCTCAGTGGCGTGTGGTGGTTGAGTTTGTTGGCATGGGTGGTTTGGCTCGCAGCTTGCTTGATACAACGTCGCTTTCAGCAATGGCCCATCCTCATGGGGGCGGCTATTTGGTTGCTATTGCTTGGTGCAACCCTTTCAGTTGTACAAAGCTATACCTTTATTAGTACCTCTTGGCAGACGAACGATTGGCGTGGTTGGTTCAAATTGCTTGGTTGGTACCTGTGGCCCAGCTGGTTGCTTGTCATTTGGGCTTTGTGGTCATGGCGCAAACTGTGGAATCAAACCCACGTTTTGTTGCCTGCCCTGTTTGCACTGGCGATTGTGATTATCAGTTCATTTAGCAATCGACCTGAGCGCGTATTGATGATGGCGCTTCCTGTGGTCGCCATGTTGGGTGTTTTTGCACTCCCAACACTCAAGAAATCGATTACCGGTTTGATGGACTGGTTTGCGCTGGTTTTTTTCACCGGTGGTGCCGTCATTATTTGGGGAGTTTGGCTTTCTTTGATGACAGGAATCCCAGCCAAACCTGCACAAAACGTTTATCGCTTGGTACCGGATTTTGTCGCGGTCTTCCACCTACCGACTTTGTTGATTGCTTTGTTGGTCACCTTGGCATGGCTTGGCGTCATTGGCTGGCGTCTTGCACGTCATCGCCCTGCCCTTTGGAAGAGCTTGACCCTTTCAGCATCGGGCACCACTTTGTGCTGGGTATTGCTGATGACCTTGTGGCTACCCATGTTGAACGAAGGTCTGGGCTACGCAAGTACAGCAAAAAAAGCTGGTGCATTTTTGCATCGACAATACGCCTCATGCGTAACAGTTACCACCCAAATGGATGCCTCGCGTCTACAAGCTCTGAAGCGTCACAACCCTCAGATTTCATGGCATCTTCAAGACGCGATATCGGCTGACGTTTCAAGGCCAGTGAACTGCGAATGGCATTTGAACTTAAGTACCCAAGCAACCGCTGAAACATTGCCAGGTTATCTGCACCAAGAACGGCTGATACAGGCCAGCCATCGACGTGAATTTATCGATCTTTACAAACGTTGATCGTCTTGTGTTCTGACTCGGCGCGATGGAATTCGAATCGAAAAACGAGAACCCTTGCCCAGCGCGCTTTGAATCATCAAATCACCACCTAATCGTTGGGCCACGTGTTTAACGATCGCCAAACCCAAACCTGTCCCCCCCGTTTCACGCGAACGGCTGCGGTCTACACGATAAAAGCGCTCGGTTAATCGAGGAATATGTTCCGCTCCAATGCCGGGCCCGGTGTCTTCAACAAAATACTCGGCATCGCCGTTTTCAAGCAGTTGCCATCCAGCTTTGATACTCCCGCCACTGGGCGTGTAGCGAACGGCATTGGTGAGCAAGTTAGCCATAGCGCTGCTTAGCTCTTTGGCCTGAACCGCAAGCTGCATACCTAATATGGATGGTGGCATAGGCATCATTTCAAGCACTTG
>JBEDMU010000059.1:0-3760 GCA_041170945.1 Pseudomonadota bacterium | reverse complement strand
AGCCCAATGGATGGACCGCGAATATTGACATTCTAGTCGTTTAGCCTTTTTTCCAGGGGCGAGGGCCCCCAATCACGTGGACATGCAAATGCTGAACCTCTTGTCCACCCTCATCGCCGGTGTTGATCATGATTCTGAACCCCCCTTTGGGGTAAGGGTTGCAGCCCTGTTCAAGCGCCAACTGAGGCGCGAGGGTCATGATTTTTCCCATCAGAGATGCATGTTGTGCCTCTAACTGAGCCATGGAAGCGATATGTGCTTTAGGGATGATGAGAAAGTGAACCGGCGCCCAAGGATTGATGTCGTGAAAAGCAAAAATCTCGTCGTCTTCATAGACTTTGCGACTGGGAATTTCACCCTTGGCAATTTTGCAAAAAAGACATGAAGGGTCGTGGGCCATGGTGTGAGCTCAAAAAAAGGGACTGTGTTGGTGTTGACTCAACAAACGATTAAGCAGAACGGTTGGCTTTTTCAACCAACCCACTCACGCCTTCGCGACGAGCCAGCTCATCGAGTACATCTTCTGGACCACGATCATAGTGCGCCAATGCAACCAAGGTATGAAACCACAAATCTGCCACTTCATAAACCAAGGCATCGGCACTGGCTCCGCGCTCGACGTCTTTGGCAGCCATGACTGTTTCAGTGGCTTCTTCGCCAATTTTTTTCAAAAAAGCGTCGGGGCCTTTGTGCAACAACTTGGCCACATAACTGGCTGCGGGATCTGCGCCATGCTTGGGCTTGCGCGACTCGATGACTGCAGCCAAGTGCTGAAGGATGTTCTGAGAGCTCATGAACTGGCCTTGTAGATGGATTCGGGATTTTTGAGTACTGGCTCCACCGTTTCCCACTGGCAGTCTTTCAGGCGCTGGTAAAAACAGCTGTGTCTGCCAGTGTGGCACGCAATGCCTGGAGTGTGTCCCTGTTGGGTGACTTTGAGCAAAATGACATCGGCGTCACAGTCTAGGCGAATGTCATGCACGATTTGTACGTGCCCCGACTCTTCGCCTTTGAACCACAACTTGCCACGCGAGCGGCTGAAATACACCGCCTGTTTGAGTTCTGCGGTTTTAATCAAGGCCTCTTGATTCATCCAAGCAAACATGAGAACGTCACCTGTTGATTGCTCTTGTGCGATGACAGGCACCAACCCTTGGGCGTCCCAACGTACAGCCTTGATCCACTCTGGGGTTATAGGTGAATTTTCGTTATTCATGTGCAACTGAGTTGACCGATTAAAGTCGCACGGGAATACCGCGCTCGGCCATGCGTTGCTTGGCTTGCGCAATGGTGAATTCACCGTAGTGAAAAATACTGGCCGCCAATACGGCATCGGCACCACCTTGTTGAACGCCGTCTGCCAAGTGATCGAGCGTCCCAACACCACCAGAAGCAATCACTGGAATATCGATGGCCTGAGTGACGCCGCGGGTGAGTTCGAGATCGAATCCCGATTTGGTGCCATCGCGGTCCATGCTGGTGAGCAAAATTTCTCCTGCACCCAAACTGGCCATGTATTTGGCCCACTCAATGGCATCAAGCCCCGTGTTTTGCCTGCCACCGTGGCTGTAAACATCCCATCCGGGTCCGGCAGGCTTTCCCTCTGCGTTGGTGCGAAGTTCATCGGCGGGCAACCGACGCTTGGCATCGATGGCCACCACAATGCATTGCGAACCGTACTTTGATGAAGCCTCGGCAATCACTTGGGGGCGCGCAATCGCCGCCGAGTTGAAGCTGGTTTTGTCGGCACCAGAGTTCAGCAAGCGCCGCACATCATCAACGGTTCGAACCCCTCCACCCACCGTGAGCGGAATAAACACTTGCGATGCGACCGCTTCGATGATGTGCAAAATCAGATCTCGGTTGTCGCTGGTCGCTGTGATATCGAGAAAGGTGAGCTCATCAGCGCCCTGGTCGTTGTAGCGTGCTGCAATTTCAACGGGGTCGCCTGCATCTCGCAACTCCAAAAAGTTGACGCCCTTGACCACACGTCCACCGGTGACGTCAAGGCAAGGAATGATGCGCTTGGCTAACATGAATCAACCGTTGAGTTCGTCGGCCAAAGCTTGACCAGCTTCAAAGTCAAGATCGCCGGAATAAATGGAGCGACCACAAATCACCCCTTCTACGCCATCACCTTCGACAGCGCACAGGGCACGGATGTCGTCGAGATTGGACAAACCACCCGAAGCAATGACAGGAATAGAAAGCGCTTGGGCCAACTTGACCGTAGCTTCAATGTTGATACCCGTGAGCATGCCATCACGACCTATGTCGGTATAGATGATCGACTCCACTCCGTAGTCTTCAAATTTTTTGGCCAGATCAACCACTTCGTGACCCGTGAGCTTGCTCCAACCATCGGTGGCCACTTTGCCATCTTTGGCATCTAGCCCCACGATGATGTGCCCCCCGAACGCGGTGCATGCATCGCGCAAGAAACCCGGGTTTTTCACGGCTGCAGTTCCAATAATGACGTAGCGCAAGCCCGCATCCAAATAGCGCTCGATGGTATCGAGGTCACGAATGCCTCCACCCAACTGAACATCTACTTTGTCACCGACCGCTTTCAGGATGCCTTTGATCGCAGCTTCATTTTTGGGCTGCCCGGCAAATGCGCCATTGAGGTCAACCAAATGCAAACGGCGTGCTTGCTTGTCGACCCATCGCTGAGCCATGGCCACAGGGTCTTCAGAAAAAACAGTGGACTGGTCCATGTCGCCTTGTTTGAGGCGGACACATTGACCGTCTTTCATGTCGATGGCAGGAATCAGCAGCATGGTGTCAAACGAACAGGTAGTTCAAGGGTTCCAGTGAAGAAAATTCCGATAAAGCTTCAGCCCCTGGGCTGAACTCTTCTCAGGGTGAAATTGTGTGGCAAAAAGATTGTCTCGGGCAACCGCTACACAAAACAGTGCGCCGTAATCGGCCAAAGCAGCAGCGTGCAAGTCGGGCTGAGTGGGCTGGGCGTAATAGCTGTGAACAAAATAGAACCAAGTGCCATCGGGGATGTCATTGAGCACCGGATGACGAACCGCCGATTGCGGGTTGGCAGAAACTTGGTTCCAACCCATTTGCGGCACTTTGTAACGCGAACCATCGGGCTGGGTCTTACCAGCCAACTGAAACTTGACCACCTGTCCTGGAATCAGCGCCAATCCGGGGGTATCGCCCTCTTCGCTGTGATCAAGCAACATTTGCATGCCCACACAAACCCCCAATAAGGGTTTGCGTTTCGAAGCATCCAACACAGCGTCTTGCAAGCCAGAGCTCTTCAAGTGATGCATGCAGTCAGGCATGGCACCCTGCCCGGGCAGCACCACTCGATCAGCTTGGTAAACCTGATCGGGATCTTGGGTCACGACGACGTCGAAGGGCAAATCTTGTGCAGCATGCAAAACAGCTTGCGACACCGAACGCAAATTGCCCATGCCGTAGTCGACCACCGCCACCTTAGAGCGCATCAAAGAGACCCTTTGGTTGAAGGAACCTGGTCAAGTGCACGCGCATCGTAGGCCAGCGCCGCGCGCAATGCACGCGCAAAAGCCTTGAAAACTGTTTCAGCTTGGTGATGGGCGTTTTCACCCTTGAGGTTGTCAATATGCAAAGTGACCTTGGCATGGTTAACAAATCCTTGGAAGAATTCGTACGCCAATTGGGTATCAAACTGCCCTACCATGCCGCTTTTGAACGGCACATGCATCGACAAACCCGGGCGACCGGAGAAATCGATCACCACGCGCGAAAGGGCTTCGTCGAG
>JBEDMU010000058.1:0-11848 GCA_041170945.1 Pseudomonadota bacterium | reverse complement strand
ATGTAGAGCGCGTGGAGTGCCCTTGCCAAGGGGCTGTGCAACCTGGCTAGAACATCTTCAAAAAACTGCGCCTTGCGCGCCAGGGCTTAAGACTGCTCGGATTCGGATTTTTTGAACAAGGCCGGCACTTTGCGCTTGGGACGAATATTCACCGACAGCCCTCTGGGTTTGACCGCGGGTGCAGCTGCTTCCCAAGCAGGTTTGGCGTCAGACGACAAGCTGGGCTCATACGGCTTGTCAAAAAATGGATCAGCTGCCTTCACGGGCTTACGTGTTTGCCTGTAAGTGGCAGTGGGTTCGATGCCATCTGGGGTGTGTGCTTCGGGTTCGCGCCAATGGCGACGACCATCGTTGTAATGGCGTCCGCCCGGCTGAAACTCGGGCCACTCCACCGCTTCAAGGTTGGCTTTTTGAGCCGTTAGTTTTTCAATGTCAGACAGCAAACGAGTATCACTGCCCGACACAAACGAAATGGCTACACCTGCGGCACCCGCACGCCCGGTGCGACCAATGCGGTGCACATAGTCTTCGGCGTTGAATGGCAAATCGGCATTGAATACGGCGGGCACGTCTTTGATGTCAAGACCACGAGCAGCCACATCGGTACACACCAACAAGTCAACTTCGCCACGCTTGAAGGCTTCGAGGGCCTTCAGGCGCTCGTCTTGGCTTTTGTCGCCATGCAGAGCGCCCGTGCGCAAGCCATCGCGCTCAAGGGCACGTGCCAAGCGGGCACAACCCAATTTGCTGTTCACAAACACAAACGCTTGCGTGATGCCCAACTGCTCTTTCAGGGTGACAATCGCGCGGCGCTTGTCGTCGCCATCGACCCGAAAGAAACGTTGCTGAACGGTAGAAGCCGTTGCGTTGGAACGCGCCACTTCGATGGTGACGGGATTGGACAAATAACTGTTGGCCAGCTTTTTGATGTCGTTGGAAAACGTGGCCGAAAACAGCAAGGTGGTGCGTTGCTTGGGCAAAAACGACAAAATGCGCTGCAGATCGGGCAAAAAGCCAATATCGAGCATGCGGTCTGCTTCGTCAAGCACCACATACTCCACCTGGTTCAAAACGCACGTTTTGGCCTCAATGTGATCAAGCAGCCGACCTGGTGTAGCCACCAACACTTCAACGCCCTGACGCAACTCGGCCATTTGGGGTTTGATGTCAACCCCGCCAAACACCACCGCCGAACGCAGCTGCGTGTATTTGGCAAACAACTTGATTTGTTGAGCCACCTGATCGGCCAACTCACGCGTGGGCAACAGCACCAACGCACGCACAGGGTGACGTGCAGGCGACACCGATGCATTTTGATGTTTGAGCATGCGTTGCAACAACGGCAGGCTAAACGCAGCAGTTTTGCCGGTGCCTGTTTGGGCTGCACCCATGACATCGCGCCCCTGCAACACCACCGGTATGGCTTGCTCCTGAATGGGCGTGAAATTCTCGTAGCCCATTTCGGTAACGGCTCTTACCAGCGGGGGTTCGAGGCCTAAATCGGTGACGGTAAGGGACATAAAACTCGATTCAAAAACGCCTGTCAATCAGGCCTTGGGCAAGGTGACACCCACCTGGCCCTGGTACTTGCCACCGCGATCGCGGTAACTGGTTTCGCACACTTCATCGCTTTCGAAGAAAAGCACCTGTGCGCAGCCCTCGCCTGCATAAATGCGTGCAGGCAACGGCGTGGTATTTGAAAACTCAAGCGTCACATAACCTTCCCACTCGGGTTCAAAAGGGGTGACGTTGACAATGATGCCGCAACGGGCATAGGTAGATTTGCCCAAGCAAACAGTCAGCACATTGCGCGGAATGCGAAAGTATTCGACGGTTCGAGCCAACGCAAAGCTGTTGGGCGGAATGATGCACGAGTCGCCGTGGAAATCGACAAACGATTTTTCGTCGAAATTTTTAGGATCGACGACCGTGCTGTGGATATTGGTGAACACCTTGAACTCAGGAGCGCAGCGGATGTCGTAACCGTAACTGCTGGTGCCATAGCTGATGACTTTTTTGCCATCGACATGGCGCACTTGATTGGGCTCAAACGGCTCAATCATGCCGTGCTGCTCAGCCATGCGGCGGATCCACTTGTCGCTCTTGATGCTCATGGTGTTCGTTCTTTCACACGTTCAATCAGTTGGCAGGAACTTTGCCTTCAACGCCTTTGACGTAGAAGTTGATGCCACCCAAGAAGGCGTCATCGGCCACTTTGTCTTTGGCCAACACTTCTTTGCCAGCATTGCTCACGATGGGGCCTTTCCAAATTTCAAAAGAACCATCTTTGAGACCTGCCTTCACAGATTCAAGTTTGGCTTTGACGGGCTCAGGCACATCAGCGGCCAACGACACAAAGTCGATCGCGCCTTCTTTGACACCCCACCAAGATTTTTGTTCAGCCCACTTGCCTTCCATGGCATCACGAACGGCTGCCACGTAGTAAGGACCCCAGTTGATCACGGCTGAACCCAAATGTGCTTTGGGTGCATAGGCGCTCATGTCGCTGTCCCAACCAAATGCACGCTTGCCATTTTTCTCGGCGGCTTGCAACACGGCTGAAGAGTCAGTGTTTTGCATGAGCACGTCAGCGCCAGCGTTCATCAAAGACTGTGCGGCTTCGGTTTCTTTTGGTGGATTGAACCACTCACCCACCCAAACCACTTTGGTTTTGATTTTGGGGTTGACGCTTTGAGCGCCCATGGTGAAGCTGTTGATGTTGCGAATGACTTCAGGAATTGGGATAGAGCCCACCACACCCAAGGTGTTGGATTTGGTCATGCCACCAGCCACCACGCCAGCCATGTAAGCACCCATGTATGTGCGGCTGTCGTATGTGCGCATGTTTTTGGCTGTTTTGTAGCCAGTCGCGTGTTCAAACTTGGTATCGGGGAAATCGGCTGTGACCTTGAGCATGGGTTCCATGTAACCAAAGGTGGTACCGAAAATCATTTTGTTGCCTTGGCCAGCCAAATCGCGAATCACGCGCTCGGCATCGGCACTTTCAGGAACGTTTTCAACAAAAGTGGTGACCACTTTGTCGCCAAATTCTTTTTCAACTGCCTTGCGGCCGTTGTCATGAGCAAATGTCCAGCCACCGTCACCCACAGGGCCCACGTAGGCAAAAGCAATTTTCATGGGCTCAGCTTTGGGGGCTGCGGCCTCTTCTTTTTTGCCGCAAGCGGCCAAGGTCAGTGCGGCAACAGCGGCCAAAGCGGTGGCTTTGAGCAACGTGCGCTTGTTCATGTTTGACATGGATAAAACTCCTGAATGGGAAAACAAAGATGAAAACAACCACCTGACGGTACCAATTCCGCCAGCAAACGAACCAACCCCCAATTATGAACCCGGATAGAAGGGCTTTCCAATGGAATGTGGCATGTGGATGCGAATCCACATCGGATTGCGAGAAATCAGCACCAACACCACCACGGTGGCCAGGTAAGGCAACATATTCAAGAACTGTGCCGGCACATCAACCCCCATGCTTTGCAGCTGAAACTGCAGCATGGTGACCCCGCCGAACAAATAAGCACCTAGTAGCACCCTGGCTGGACGCCAGGTTGCAAAAGTGGTCAGCGCCAAAGCGATCCAGCCCTTGCCCGCAATCATGCCCTCTACCCATAGAGGGGCATAAACGGTTGAAACATAGGCACCCGCCAAGCCACACAAGGCCCCACCCGCCATTACAGCGAGCAGACGGATGCGGCGCACCGGATAGCCCAAAGCATGCGCCGATTCGGGTGATTCGCCCACGCTGCGAAGCACCAAACCGGTGCGTGTGCGATCCAACCACACCATGATGAACACCGCCAACACCATGGCCACATAAACCAAAGGATGATGCGAAAACAGGGCTTTGCCCACCCAAGGCAAGTCGCCCAACACCGGCCAAGCCCATTGGGTGGGTTCAGGCAATTTTTCTTGCACATAGCCGGTACCCAAAAAGGCCGATAAACCCGCCCCAAACAAACTCAAGGCCAAACCCGTGGCGTATTGGTTGGTGTTGAGCCAAATGACCAACCAGCCAAAAATAGCCGACAAAAAAGCCCCGGCCAACATGCCTGCCAACAGGCCCAGCCAAGGGTTACCCGTATGAACCACGGCAGCAAAACCTGCCAAAGCCGAGCACAGCATGGTGCCCTCGGCTCCCAAATTCAAAATGCCCGCTTTTTCATTGATGAGCAAACCCAACGATGCCAGGGCCAACACGGTACCTGCGCTTAGGGTGGCAGCAACCCACAATGCGCTTTCCATCAGAGGCTCCTCTTGCGCACCAATCGGTACTGAATCAGGGTGTCACACATGAGAATGGCAAACAACAGCAAGCCCTGAAACACCGCGGTGATGGATTTAGGCAAACCCAGGCGCGATTGAGCCAATTCGCCCCCAATGTAGAACATGCTCATCAAGATGGCCGAAAGCACAATTCCCACCGGGTGTAAGCGCCCCACAAAGGCCACGATGATGGCCGCAAAGCCGTATCCAGCCGGCACATAAGGCGTGAGCTGGCCAATAGGCCCCGCCACTTCAAGGGCCCCTGCCAAACCCGCCATACCGCCACTGATGAGCAAGGCTGTCCAGAGTGCTCGCCCCGAAGAGAAACCCGCGTAACGCGCAGCTGCGGGCGCCAAGCCTCCCACCAACTGAGCAAAGCCCGAATAGGTACGAGACAAAAAGATCCAAATAGCGGCAACGCCTAGCAATGCCATCAACAGCCCTACATTCAAACGCCCTGTCGCCAACAACTTGGGAATTTGGGTGACCGATTCAAAGGTTTTGGTTTGTGGAAAGTTGTACCCGTTGGGGTCTTTCCAAGGGCCGTATACCAAGTACTGAAGCAACTGAATGGCCACATATACCAACATCAGGCTGACCAGAATTTCGTTGGCGTGAAAACGCTGGCGCAAAAACGCCACAATGCCGGCCCAAAACATACCACCCAGCACCCCGGCCAACACGATAGGCAACACAATCCAGCGCGATGTCTCAGGGCCAGCCATCAGGGCCACCCCACCCGCAGCCAAAGCTCCCACCACAAACTGCCCTTCGGCTCCAATGTTCCACACGTTAGACCTGAAACATACCGCCAAACCCAAAGCAATGAGCATGAGCGGCGTGGCCTTGAGCATGAGCTCGCTCACGGCGTACATGGACTTCACGGGTTCGACAAAAAACACTTGCAAGCCCTTGACCGGGTCTTTGCCCAAAACCACAAACAACAACACCCCAATCAACACCGTGATGGCAAATGCCAAAACTGGCGAAGCGTACGTCCAGGCTTTAGAAATTTGGGGACGTTGTTCAAGACGCCACATGCGTCACCTCTTGATCTTCAGGCTGCATATCAGACAGCGGCGAACCAGGCCACAAGCCCGACATCCACACACCAATTTGTTCCACGGTGGCTTGATCGCGCGGCACAGAAGGAGAGATGTGCCCCTTGGCCATGACCACCAAACGATCAGACATTTCGAGTAACTCTTCTAATTCTTCACTCACCACCAACACCGCGCAACCGGCGTCACGCAAGGTCAAAATGGCTTGACGAATTTGTGCTGAAGCACCCACATCGACACCCCATGTCGGCTGGCTCACGATCAGCAACTTGGGTTGTGCTTCAATTTCGCGTCCAACAATAAATTTTTGCAAATTTCCGCCAGACAATGAGCGAGCAGCCGCATGTGGACCTGCCGCCTTGACACCAAAGCGTTCGATGATGCCAATTGCTTGCTCTTTGAGGAAACGGGTATTGATCCATCCGCTGCGATGAACCGACTCACGCCGAGTCAACAACAAGTTTTGCGACAAGCTCATGGTGGGCACAGCCCCCCTGCCCAAACGTTCTTCGGGAACAAAATGCAAACCCAAACGACGACGCTTGGCTGCACTGAAACGTCCCATGTCTTGTTGATCAAGCCACAACATATTTTGGGTCACCCGAGTGTCTTCGCCAGACAACGCACGCAGCAACTCACCTTGGCCATTACCGGACACGCCGGCGATTCCCAACACCTCGCCCGCACGCACTTGCAAACTGACCCGATTGAGATCAACGCCAAACGGGTCTTCACGATCGAGCTGCAACTCTCGAACCTCAAGCACCGTGGCACCCGCCTGGCGCGACTGCGCTTGGGCCATGGCAGGCTCGGCACCAATCATCAGGCGACTCAGGCTGGCATTGCTTTCTTGGCGCGGGTCGCATACCCCCGAAACTCGACCCGCTCGCATCACGGTGCAGGCTTCGCACAAGGCACGAATTTCGTGCAACTTATGGCTGATGTAAACAATGCTGCAGCCTTCGCTGGCCAATTGACGCAACACCACAAACAATTTTTCAACAGCCTGCGGGGTGAGAACAGAAGTGGGTTCGTCAAGAATGAGCAACTGTGGGTTGGTCAACAATGCACGAATGATTTCCACCCGCTGCATTTCGCCCACGCCTAAGGTATGAACAGGCCTGGCAGGATCAATGTCTAGGCCATAAGCTTGTGCTTTTTCGCGAATGCGCTGCGTGACTTCGGCCAATGAAAGCGATTTGTTGAGTCCGAGCCAAACGTTTTCGGCGACCGTCAGGGTTTCAAACAAACTAAAGTGTTGAAACACCATGGCAATACCCAAGGCTCTGGCCTCTTGTGGGTTGCGCACATGCACACGCTGCCCGTTAAACAGCATGCTGCCGGCATCGGGCTGAACCGTGCCGTAAATAATCTTCATGAGGGTAGATTTGCCCGCCCCGTTTTCACCCAGCACGGCATGAATTTGACCGGGCAGCACCTGCAAACTGACCGCATCGTTGGCCAACACACCAGGATATTGCTTGGTGATGCCCTGCAATTGCAGACGAAATGATGGTGAAGGTGAATTCATAAACACGAATGTTCGAGCAAGCCGCAAGCATAACAGTTTCAAGTCGTGCAAAAATCGCGCCATGAGCCAATCTAACACCCTTCTCATTCGCAACGCCCGCTGCCTGGCCACATTTGACAACGACATGAGCGAATGGGCCGATACCAGCCTTTATATTGAAGGGGGCGTCATTCGACAAATCGGCCCTGCCGCGCAGCTGCCCGCCACCGCCGATGAGGTCATTGATGCCAGCCAGCACCTGGTGATTCCTGGCTTTATCAACACCCACCACCACATGGTTCAGTGTCTGACACGGGCCGTGCCTGGGGTGCAAGACGCCGAACTGTTTACCTGGCTACAAGGCCTGTACCCCATTTGGGCTGGGCTAACCCCCGACATGGTGCGAACGGCCATTCAGGTGGCCATGGCCGAATTGCTGCTCAGTGGATGCACCACTTCTAGCGATCACTTGTACATCTACCCCAATGGAGTGCGACTAGACGACGCCATCGACGGCGCTCGCGAAATTGGCATGCGCTTTACCGCCACTCGTGGCAGCATGAGCGTGGGTCAAAGCCAAGGCGGGTTGCCACCCGATCGCGTGGTGGAACGCGAAGACTTCATTTTGAAAGACACCGAGCGCCTGATTCAAACCTATCACGATGGTTCGTTCGGTTCGATGCTGCAGGTGGCCGTTGCGCCCTGCTCTCCATTCACGGTGAGCCAAGACTTGATGCGCGAATCGGCACGCTTGGCCCGCCACCATGGCGTGCGCTTGCACACCCACTTGGCCGAAAACGATCACGATTTGGCATACACCCGCCAACACTTCAATTGCACCCCTACTCAGTACGCCGAACAACTGGGCTGGGTGGGACACGACGTGTGGCACGCCCACTGCGTGAAATTGGATGACGAAGGCATTTCGTTGTTTGCGGCCACTCGAACCGGTGTGGCCCATTGTCCATGCAGCAACATGCGCTTGGCATCGGGCATCGCCCCTTTGCGTCGCATGCTCGACGCCGGCGTTCCTGTGGGGTTGGGCGTTGACGGCTCAGCCAGCAATGACGGCGCACAAATGGTCTCTGAAGCACGCCAAGCCATGTTGTTGGCTCGTGTGGCCAAAGCCATGGAACCCCCTGTTGAGCGCAACGGCCGCACATTCTTTGGCTGCGATTTGGGCCCAGCCGAAATGACCGCCCGCGATGCACTGCGCTTGGCCACACGCGGCTCGGCTCAGGTGCTGGGACGCGAAGACATAGGACGCATTGAGGTGGGGGCATGCGCCGATTTGGCTATTTTCAACCTCAATACCTTGTCGTTTGCAGGTGCGGCGGTGCACGACCCAGTAGCCGCGTTACTGCTGTGCGCATCGGCTACCACCGACTACACCGTGGTCAACGGCAAGGTCGTGGTGCGACAAGGACAACTCACCACCTTAGACTTGCCGACTTTGGTTGAACAACACAACCGAAACGCCCGAACACTGACACAAATTGCAAAAAGTTAACCAATCTGCGATAATCGAAGGCTGGGCACAAAAATGAGCCCAACACGACCATCGCATGTCGTACGCATGTTGACTGAACCCCTGTTGCGAGCTACATGACGCTGCCCTCGCGCTTTTCATAAGCGCTTATTTGCACCATGCACATTGTGCTTGGGTGCTTTTTTTGTTGAGTATTTCCCTTGTTGTTTACTGATTTTCCTCTAGACGAGCGCTTGCTCAAGGCCGTCGATGCCTTGGGCTTTTCACAACCCACTCCTGTTCAGCAAGCCAGCTTGCAAGCTTCCACCGGCGAAGCCAGCACACGCCCCGATTTGCTGGTCAGTAGCCAGACTGGCAGCGGCAAAACCGTGGCGTTTTTGTTGCCCATGATTCAAGCTATTTTGGAGGCTCAGGCCGATCAAGATGCAGGCTCAGCCGAAGGCGGCAAAGCTGGTGGCAAAAAAGGTTGGGCCCAATCGCGTGACCGTCGCTGGGTCATGCCCAAACCTGTGGCTGTGGTGCTTTGCCCCACGCGTGAGCTGGCTTTGCAAGTGGCGCGCGACGCCATCGGCTTGGTCAAATTCTGTCGTGGTGTGCGCATTTCAACCGTGATTGGCGGCACCCCTTATCGTGCTCAAATGGAATCGTTGCAAGGTGCAACCTTGGTGGTCGCCACGCCTGGTCGATTGCTTGATTTGGCCCGCAACAGCCAATTGGGCCTTGACGATGTTCGCTGTCTCACACTTGATGAAGCCGATCGCATGCTTGATTTGGGCTTTGCCGAAGACTTGGCGGCCATTCACGAACTCACACAAAAGCGTCAGCAAACCTGGATGTTCAGTGCCACACTGGCACCTCGCATTCAGCAACTGGCCAAGCGCGTGATGCGTGACCACGGCGCGCATGTTCAATCGATTGAAATGGCAGCCACTGCCGAACCTCACGCCGACATTCGTCAAGTGCTTCACTGGTGCGATGACGCCCAACACAAGCGCGCTTTGCTTGACCACTGGATGCGCGACTCCACCATTGACCAGGCCATTATTTTTGTCAACACACAAGTCGAGTGTGATCAAATTGCCGACGAAGTTCGGGCACACGGTTTTTATGCCTCGGCCCTGCACGGCGCCATGAACCAAAGCGTGCGCAACCGCCGCTTGGCCAGTCTGCGCGAAGGTCACATTCAATTTTTGGTGGCCACCGACGTGGCGGCACGTGGCATTGATGTGCCCACCATCACCCACGTGTTTAACTTTGGCCTACCCATGAAAGCCGAAGACTACACCCACCGCATTGGACGTACAGGCCGCGCAGGCCGCTCTGGTACAGCAGTGACATTTGCCGAAGGTCGCGATCGCCGTCGGTTATTTGACATTGAACATCACCAACAGCAAAAAATTCCTGCCGAAACCATTGCAGGGCTTGAACCCAAACAAGCCATGCCCTTCCCCACCAAAAAGCCGGGTCGCAAGCCTGGCTACAAACCTGGTTCGGGTCACAACAAGTCGGGCTACAAAGCTCGCACGGGCAACCACACGGGGCACACTGTGCACCCAGGTCGTGGCCAAGGCCCCAAGCCGTTTAGCGAACGTCGACAGGGACCAAAAAGTCGCGGCTGATGCGCGCGGCCAGATCGTTGATTCGATCTAGAAACTGTGTCAGATAAGCATGCAGCCCGGTTGACAATATCTCGTCAATTCGGGCGTATGCCAAATCGGCTTGCAACTTACCCAACAAGCGCTCGGTTTCGCTCGATTGGGCGTTGGCCACACGTTGCACGTTGGACACCATGCCGTTGAGCGATGAAATGAGGCTGCGTGGCATGTCAGGGCGCAAAATCAACAGCTCGGCCACGCGTTCGGGACGAATCACATCGCGATAGACCTTGCGGTAAATTTCAAAAGCCGAGACACTGCGCAGCAATGCTGCCCAATGGTAATAATCGTTGCCCGAACGAGCGACTCCATCAAGGGACCCTGCTTTTTCGAGGGCATGAAAACGCACATCAAGCAAGCGCGCGGTGTTGTCGCCACGCTCAACAAAAGTGCCCAGTCGAACAAAGTGAAAAGCTTCGTCGCGCAACATGGTGCCAATGGTGACCCCACGTGACAAATGCGAACGCATTTTGACCCAGTCAAAAAATTTGCCCGGATCTTTTTCGTGCTCACGTGCCTTGAGCATACGAGATAGTTCGAGCCATGTTTGGTTTTGCGTTTCCCATGACTCGGTGGTGAGTGCACCACGAACTGCACGGGCGTTTTCGCGAGCTGCTCGCAGGCACGAAGCAATGCTGGACGGGTTGCTTTCGTCGGCCACCATAAACTGCATGACCTTGGCGGGATGCAGCGCACCATATTGCGCATCGTATTGAGACTTGAGTTCGCTGATTGACAACAAGCCTTCCCAAGCAGCCTTGGCGGCATGATCGGACTGCGGCAGCAACGAGGTCGCCACGTTGACATGCAGCATGCGTGCGGTATTTTCGGCGCGCTCGGTGTAACGCGACATCCAAAACAAATGATCGGCGGTTCTTGACAGCATGTTTTTAGTTCTCCAACACCCAGGTGTCTTTGGTACCGCCACCCTGCGACGAGTTCACCACCAAGGACCCTTCTTTTAAAGCAACGCGAGTCAGACCACCCGCCACCATTTGAACTTTTTCGCCCGACAACACAAACGGGCGCAAATCGATGTGACGCGGCGCTACACCAGACTCCACAAAAGTGGGGCAAGTCGACAGCGATAAGGTGGGTTGTGCAATGTAATTGCCAGGGTTGGCCAAGAGCGCATGACGGAACGCTTCTACCTCGGCCTTGCTGGCAGCAGGCCCCACCAACATGCCGTATCCACCTGCACCATGCACCTCTTTGACCACCAACTCTTGCAAGTGCGCCAAGATGTATTTCAGATCTTCAGCGTCGCGCCCCATGAAGGTGGGCACGTTGCTCAGAATTGGTTTTTCGCCCAAGTAGAACTCAATCATTTTGGGCACGTATGGATAAATGGATTTGTCGTCGGCAACTCCGGTTCCTACACCGTTGCAGATGCAGACGTGACCGCTGCGGTAAGCATTCATCAACCCCGCACACCCCAAAGATGAATCGGCACGAAACACCAACGGATCAAGAAAGTCGTCGTCAACTCGGCGATAGATGACATCGACCCGTTGTGCGCCTTGTGTGGTGCGCATGTACAAGTAGTTGTCGCGCACAAAAAGATCTTGCCCCTCGACCAACTCAACACCCATTTGCTGAGCCAAGAAGGCATGTTCGAAATAAGCGCTGTTGTACATGCCAGGCGTCAGAACCACCACGGTGGGATTTTCAACGCCCTGAGGGGCCATGCTGCGCAGGGTTTCAAGCAACATATCGGGGTAGTGATCAACAGGAGCCACTCGGTGCATGTTGAACAACTCGGGCGACAAGCGCATGGTCATTTTGCGGTTTTCGAGCATGTAGCTCACGCCACTGGGAACACGCAGGTTGTCTTCAAGCACGTAATACTCGCCTG
>JBEDMU010000057.1:0-10532 GCA_041170945.1 Pseudomonadota bacterium | reverse complement strand
GATGTGATGTGTCAAATCAACCGTGCGGGCAGTGCATTGGGCCGCATGGCAGGCGTGAGCGCTCTCACCGATGTCACGGGCTTTGGCTTGTTGGGGCATCTGGTTGAAATGGCCGATGGCTCTGGGTTGACGGCACGCATTCAAGCCGACGCCGTGCCCCTGTTGCCGCGGGTAGAGCACTACCGAGCGCTGGGTTGTGTGCCAGGCGGAACAGGCCGTAATTTTGAAAGCTATGGACACCGCGTGAGCGAACTCACCGAGGTGCAAAAGCAAATTTTGTGTGATGCACAAACCAGTGGCGGGTTGCTGGTGGCAGTTCAGCCCGATGCGGTGTCTGAGTTTCATGCGCTGATGCAACCGTTTGGCATGCAACTCAAGCCTTTGGGTGAAATGGTGGCCAGGCAACCCTTGGCTGTTGAAGTGCGTTGAGCCACTTCACCACTCAATCGATCTTGCGCTTCATGTCTAACAGACCCGACACCGCTGATTACCGCACGCTCATTGAGCAGGGCGTGCCCATGATGGACATGCGCGCGCCCGTGGAGTTTGCACAAGGCGCGTTTCCGGGGGTGGTGAACCTGCCCATCATGACCGACGACGAGCGTGCTCGGGTGGGCACGTGTTACAAGCAGCAGGGACAAGATGCGGCCATTGCATTGGGCCATCAATTGGTCAGTGGTGCCGTCAAAGCCCAACGGGTGGCAGCGTGGGCTGAGTTTGCTCAACAAAACCCCTCCGGCTATTTGTATTGCTTTCGAGGTGGCTTGCGTTCGCAAATTGCGCAGCGCTGGCTGGCCGAAGCCGGCATTGACTACCCCCGAGTTACCGGGGGCTACAAGGCATTGCGGCAGTTTGTGCTGCAAAGCCTAGAAGACATGGCCGCCAGAGCCAACTGGACCATTTTGGGTGGCATGACAGGCACCGGTAAAACCGACGTTGTGTTGCAGCTGTCACATGCACTCGATTTAGAGGGCATTGCCAACCATCGAGGTTCTAGCTTTGGCAAACACGCCACGCCCCAACCCACTCAAATTAATTTTGAAGGCTTGTTGGCTCAGCAAGGACTGCGGTTGCAAACCGCGGGCCATGCGCAGTGGGTGCTTGAAGACGAAAGTCGATTGATTGGGCGCTGTGCCTTGCCGTTGAGTTGGCAGAAGGTCATGCAAACCAGCCCGGTGGTGTGGTTGCAAGCCTCGTTTGATGAGCGTGTAGAGCGCATCTTGCGTGATTACGTGATTGATTTGCACCATCAGTTTGTCGCCTTGCTGGGGGCGCAACAGGGTCAGGCGGCGTTTGCCGAGCGCTTGATACAAAGCCTGACGCAACTCAACAAACGTTTAGGCGGTGAACGCACCCAACGCCTGCTTGGGGTGATGCAACAAGCGTTGCAGGCCGAAGATTCTGTTAACCACAGCAATTTGGATTTACACCGCGATTGGATTGCAGCGTTGCTGCGCGAATACTACGACCCCATGTACGAGTTTCAAATGCGCAGCAAGCGAGAGCGCATTGTCTTCAAGGGCGACGCCAACGAGGTGAAACAGTTTTTGCTTGATCTGGGGACTTAAACGTCTTCTTTGACCATTTCAATGGCACCGCATGGGCATTCGCTGACACAAATGCCACATCCCTTGCAATAGTCTTCGTTGATTTCAAATCCTTTGCCAGGTCCCAGCTTGATCACCGCATTGTCGGGACACACTCCGTAGCAGTTGTCGCACTCAAAGCAATTGCCGCACGACAAGCATCGGCGGGCCTCAAACAGGGCATTGTTTTCATCTAAGCCACCTTGCACCTCGTCAAAGGTGGATTGGCGCCGCGCCACATCCAGCATGGGGCGCTCTTGTTGGGGCGCTTCGCTGTAGTACCAGGTGTTGAGGTGTTTGAATTCGGCAATGGGCGGTTTGGTGGGCGCTTGGTAGGTACTGCCACGCAACCACGCATCGATGTGGCGAGCCGCTTTTTTGCCATGACCCACGGCCACTGTGACGGTTCGCTCAGAGGGCACCATATCACCGCCGGCAAACACACCTGGTTGTCCGGTCATCATGTCGGGCCCCACTTGCACCACTCCGTCTTCAATGCGAAGGTGCGGCACTTTGTTGAGCAACGACAAATCAACGTCTTGTCCCAGTGCCAAGACCACCGAATCGGCCTCTAAGGTTTCAAACAGGCCAGTGGGTTGTGGAAAACCGTTTGCATCGAGCTCCATTTTTTCAATGGTGATTTCACCACCGCCGGCTTGTTTGATGGTGGATAGCCACTTGACCATCACGCCTTCTTGTAGGGCTTCTTCAATTTCAAAGTCGTGAGCCGGTGCTTTGTCGCGGGTGCGTCGATACACCACAATGGGTTCGGCTCCCATGCGTTTGGCCGTGCGTGCCACATCAATGGCGGTATTGCCCCCACCGTACACCACCACTTTGCGGCCCAGCATGGGTTTGTCTTCGCCTTCCATCGATCTGAGGACTGACACCGCGTCGATGATGTGGGTGGCATCTCCTGCAGGGATGCTGGCGCGCTTGCCGATGTGGGCGCCTACCGCCAAGAATGCCGCATCGTAGCGGTGCTCTTTCATGCAGGCATGCAAGTCGTCGACCTTGGCATTCAGGTGCAACGTCACCCCCATGTTGACAATGCGTTGCACTTCGGCATCGAGCACATCGCGCGGCAAACGGTATTGCGGAATCCCAAACCGCATCATGCCGCCGGCATAAGGACCAGCTTCTCGGATGTCAACTTGGTGTCCCAGACGAGCCAAGTGATAAGCAGCTGACAAGCCCGATGGGCCTGCTCCAACCACCAATACTTTTTTGCCGCTCACCTGAGAGGGCGGTTCAAAGTTCCAACCCTGTCGAATGGCCTCGTCGCCCAAAAAACGTTCTACTGCATTGATGCCCACCGCTTCGTCCACTTGCGCTCGGTTGCATGCGCTTTGGCAAGGGTGGTAGCACACTCGACCCATCACAGCAGGCAGTGGGTTGTTGACGGTGAGCCTGCGCCAGGCCGTTTCGTAGTCGCCTGACTCGGCATGAAACAACCACTCCTGGATGTTTTCGCCAGCGGGACATGCGGCATTGCAGGGGGGCAAGCGGTGCAAATACACCGGCTTGAAGGTGCGCCACGATCCGGTGCGATTGGCCAGTGATGAACCTGGGTCTAGGGTGATGGCAAAGGGCTTGTCCATGTCACTGAACCTCTAGCAATTGATACTTGCGAATGTTGCGATCGGCAATGGCCTGCAGCTGGGCAATGACCTCGGGCCGTGGCTGCGGATGAAACAGGTGCGCGTAGCGTTTTTGCGGCCGCAGGTACTCTTCTACCGGTAAGGGTTTTCTAATTTTGAGTGAGCTCTTGAATTCACCCCGTTCGGCCTCGAACACCGGAAACATACCGGTTTCTTTGGCCAAGCGCGACATGCGAATGGTCTCGTGTGATTCGGTTCCCCAGCCCAAGGGGCAGGGCACCAAGATGTGAATGTAGCGAGCACCATGCAAAGTCATGGCATAGGCCACTTTGGCTTCTAGGTCGCGCAAATCGGCCACCGTTGCGGTGGCAACATAGGGAATTTCATGTGCCATGGCAATGGCAGGCACAAATTTACCTTGACCAAATACGTTGCCCGGTTCGTTGCCTACAGCCATGGTGGTGGCAGTGCGTGCCGCGGGTGGTGTTGCAGATGAACGCTGAATACCGGTGTTCATGTAGCCACCGTTGTCGTAGCAGATGTACAGCACGTCGTCGTTGCGTTCAAACATGCCTGACAAGCAGCCAAAGCCGATGTCGGTGGTACCGCCATCGCCGCCTTGGGCAATGACCCGGGCCATGGGTTGTCCCAGCTTTTGATGGCGCACCTTTTGTGCCGCTGCAATGCCAGTGGCAACGGCCGCTGTGTTGCCAAACAGCGAATGAATCCACGGGATCTGCCAAGAGGTCTCGGGGTAGGGCGTTGAAAACACCTCTAGACAGCCGGTGGCGTTGGCGGCAATCAATTGACCATGAGTGGCTTCCATGGCGGCATCGATGGCGTATCGGGCGCCCAACGCTTCGCCACAGCCTTGACAGGCTCGATGTCCCGAATTGATGGAGTTGAAGCGTTTGTTTGAAGCCTGAACGCTGCGCTCGTTGGGGGCCAGCAGGCGGTTGCCCACCGTGAAGGTGCCGGTTTGATAAAACTTGATGGGTTGATACGACATGGTTCAGCCCCTTTAGTACAAACGTGCGCCAACGATGCCGGCGTTGCGCAGCAATGATTCGGCCACCGGACCTGAGCGTCGGTGAGCCTTTTCGTGTTCGATTTGCTGATTCACAGCGTTCCAATCCAAGTCCAAAAAGTTCACACGATCAAGCTCGTCACGCTGCGCCTTGAGCAACATATCGGTCAGCGATTGCACGGTAATGGCGCGACCACCCAGTCCTGCAATCACGGTATAGCCCGTCATGCCCATGCCAGTGACAGCCATGCGAACCTCGGTGGCCAAGATGCCACCGAGCCCAACAGCCAAACTCTTTTCTAAAACCACAAATCGCTTGCACTGGGACAGGGCTGCCGCCACTTCAACCAATGGAAATGGCCGAAAGCTCACGATTCCCAAGACACCGATGCGGTGACCCTGCTCGCGCAGAGCGTCTACCGTGTCTTTGAGTGTGCCAATCACCGAGCCCATGGCAATCACGATGGTGTCGGCATCTTCGCAACGATAGGGCCTGACCAAGCCCCCTGAAGCGCGACCAAACACCGATTCAAATTCTTGTGCCAGCGAGGGAATGCGTGCCATGGCTTGCATTTGCCGTGCATGTGCCAGGTAACGCACCTCGGTAAAAGCCTCAGGCCCCACCATAGCGCCGATGGACACAGGTTCTGCAGGGTCCAATATTTGACGTGGTTCGTAAGCGGGTAAGTAAGCGTCTACCTGTTCTTGCGTGGGCATGTCCACTCGCTCAAACGCGTGGGTCAAAATGAATCCATCCATGCAAACCATCACAGGCAGTGACACTTCTTCGGCCAACTTGAATGCTTGGATGTGCAAATCCAAAGCCTCTTGATTGGTTTCGGCAAACAACTGTATCCAGCCCGAGTCGCGTTGTGACAACGAGTCGGAGTGGTCGTTCCAGATGTTGATGGGGGCCCCTATGGCTCGATTGGCCACGGTCATCACAATGGGCAGACCCAATCCCGAGGCGTTGTAAACCGCCTCTACCATGAAGAGCAAGCCTTGAGAGGCTGTTGCTGTGTAGGTGCGTGCGCCTGCTGCAGATGAGCCAATGGCCACGCTCATGGCTGCAAATTCCGATTCCACATTGATGAATTCGCAGGGCTGCAATTCGCCACTTTTGACGGTTTCACCCAAGGCTTCAACAATGTGGGTTTGCGGCGAGATGGGGTAGGCACAAATGACATCGGGTCGGCACAGTGCCACCGCCTCGGCCACTGCACGTGAGCCTTCAATTTGCTTGAGCATGAGATGCTCCTTGTGCCAAGTGTTGTTTCACGATTTCGTAGGCCTCGGTTGCCGCAGCCACGTTGCCCAATGCCACCTTGCCGCTGAAACGGTCTTCGATGGCTTTGACCACCGAATCAATGTGCAGCAAATTCGAAATGGCTGCGAAGCCACCCAGCAACGGCACATTGGGCACGGGACGACCCACGTGACGCAATGCAATTTCGGTTGCTGGCACCGAGCACACATGCCGATCGGGCAATCGTTCGACCCAATCTTGCAAGCCCAATTGGGCAAATGATTTGGCAGTATTGATCAGGATGTAGCCTTGGTTGCGCAATCCACCCAAACAGTCCACTTGGTGTAACAAGGTGGCGTCTTGAATGATCAGCGCATCGGGCTGCAAGATGGGTTCGCGCAATCGAATCTCGCGGTCGTCGATGCGGCAAAAAGCCACCACGGGAGCACCCGTGCGCTCGGAGCCAAAACTGGGAAAAGCTTGCGCGTGACGGCCTTCGTCAAAGGCGGCAACTGACAACATTTCGGCCGCGGTCACCACGCCTTGACCGCCTCTTCCGTGTATGCGTACCTGGAACACTTGTCGTCTCCCCGGTGGTGCTGTAGTTGTGAAGGGTAAAAATGCACACCACCAGATGAAATGCTAGACCTGTTGAAAGGTCTTGTGTGCGTGTGGCACAGCTGAATTGTGAAAACGCTTGCCCTGCATCAAACAGGCGTCAGGATTAAACCTTCCAGTGATGCCCAAAGTGCTGGGCCAAATAAGTCTCGGCGTTTTCAAGCATGTGATATCGAAACGCTTCGGCGGCTGGCGACAAGTATTTGGCCTGGGTGTACACCAAATTCCACGAACGCACCACCGGTGCGCCTTCTACATCGAGCATCGCAATGCGGTTTTGATCGAGCTCGGTGCCAATGGTGTGCATCGATAAAAATCCCAAGCCCAAACCCGCCATGACGGCTTGTTTGATGGTTTCGTTGCTGTTGAGTTGAATTTTTAAACGTGGGTCCACACGCGTTTCGTCAAAAAACTTTTGCATGGCTGCACGTGTACCCGAACCGGGTTCGCGCACGATGAAATCGAAGGGTCGCAAGTCTTCCACCGTGATGCGTCCGCGTGCCAGCAAAGGGTGGTCGGGCGCAGCCACAAACACGTGGGGGTGAGCGGCAAAGGGAGATGCATGGATTTGTTGCATCTCTTTGGGTGGGCGCCCCATCACGGCCAAATCGACCTCGCTGTTTTGCAACAAGTTCACCAACTGGTCGCGGTTGCCCAAGGCCAAATCAATGTCAATACCGGGGTGACTTTGCTTGAATTCGGCAATCATGCGCATCATGAAATATTTGGCGGTGCTCACAAACCCCACCTTCAGCACCCCGGTTTCGGCACGTTGCAACCGAGCAGCGGCGTCTTCGGCGTCTTTGAGGGTGGCCAAGATCTTGCGGGCATAAACCAACATGTATTCGCCGGTGGTGGTCAGGCTCACCTGCTTGCCCTTGCGTTCAAACAAGGGCACGCCAACATGACCTTCGAGCTCTTTGATTTGCATGGTCACCGCAGGAGGGGTGAGGTGCAATTGCTCAGCGGCGCGCGAGAAACTGAGGTGTTTGGCCACCTCGTTGAAGACTCGCAGCTGTCGGAACGTCGCGTTTTTCATGAATTTAGGAAAACTGAATTGAAGGTGAATTTAAATTGAATTTACCTTAGCCATCGGAACTTCTATATTCGTTGAAACCCTAAGACTTTTTCAATATCCGAGGAGACAACCATGGCCCTGATTTCATTGCGCCAGCTGCTAGACCACGCTGCCGAACATTCATACGGTGTGCCCGCGTTCAACGTCAACAACCTTGAGCAAGTGCAATCCATCATGGAGGCCGCTCAGGCCACTGACAGCCCGGTCATTCTGCAAGCTTCGGCTGGTGCACGCAAATATGCGGGTGAAGCCTATTTGCGCCACATGGTGCTGGCGGCCATTGAAACCCATCCTGACATTCCCGTGGTGCTGCACCAAGACCATGGAGCTTCGCCCGCACAGTGTCAGCAATCCATTCGCTCGGGCTTTTCCAGCGTGATGATGGACGGCTCCTTGATGGAAGACGCCAAAACACCTGCCAGCTACGAATACAACGTCGCTGTCACCAAGCGCGTGTGCGAAATGGCGCACCCCATTGGCGTGTCGGTCGAGGGCGAGCTGGGTTGCTTGGGTTCACTGGAAACCGGTGAAGCAGGCGAAGAAGACGGTGTGGGCGCCGAGGGCAAGTTGAGCCACGACCAAATGCTGACCGACCCTGAACAAGCCAAGGACTTTGTGGCCAAAACGGGTTGTGATGCCCTGGCCATTGCCATTGGTACCAGCCACGGTGCTTACAAATTCACCCGTCCCCCCACCGGAGACATTTTGGCTATTGATCGCATTGCCGCCATTCACGCTGCCATTCCCAACACCCATTTGGTGATGCATGGCAGCTCCAGCGTGCCTCAAGAGTGGCTGGAAATCATTCGCCAATACGGTGGCGATATCAAGCAAACGTATGGCGTGCCGGTTGAAGAAATTGTGCGTGGCATTCAAAAGGGTGTGCGCAAGGTCAACATTGACACCGACATTCGTTTGGCCATGACGGGCGCCATGCGCAAACTGTTTGCCGAGCAGCCCTCTGAATTTGACCCTCGCAAAGCCTTGATTGCAGCCCGCAAAGCTGCCCAAGGCATTTGCGAAGCGCGTTTCAAGGCCTTTGGTTGCGCCGGCATGGCCAGCAAAATCAAGCCCATTTCTCTGGAAAAAATGGCGGCTCGTTACGCCTGATGAAATAATGGTCGGCATGACGTCGACCGATTTCACTTCACGCGAGTTTTTGCAATCGCATATCGACGATACGCTGCGCTTTTACGAGCCGGTGTGTCTCGATGCCGATGGCGGATTTTTTCACTACTACCTAGACGATGGCACGGTGTACAACCGAGGTCATCGTCACTTGGTCAGTGCCACTCGTTTTGTGTTCAATTGGTGCATGGCTTATCGCCACACCCAGCGTGAGCCTTATCAAGCATGGGCTGCACACGCGTTTGCACACCTGCAGCAGTTTCGATTGCCATCGGGTCTGTATGCTTGGACCTTGCAAGACGGTGCCATAGAAGACCCCACTGTCATGGCCTACGGTCAAGCTTTTGTGCTGCTGGCCTATGCCCATGCACACCGTTTAGGCTTGTGCAGCGCCGAACAGGTGGGCGAAGTGTTCGATCGCATGGAGCAGGCGTTTTACAGTGCAACCGATCGGGCGTATGCCGATGAAATCACACCAGCAGGCGAGCTGATCGATTACCGAGGTCAAAACGCCAATATGCACACCTGTGAGGCCTGTTTGGCGGCATACGAGGCCACGGGTGAGGCGCGTTATCTTGAACGGGCTACCTCCCTGATTGAACGCTTTGCGTTTGACTTGGCGTCACAGGCTGGAGGACTCATTTGGGAACATTACGATCGCCACTGGGTCATCGATTGGGAATACAACCGCCACAACCCGGGCAACATCTTCAAGCCTTGGGGATTTCAAACCGGCCACCAAACCGAATGGGCCAAGCTGATGCTCATGGCCCATGGCCACCAGCCTTCAACACGCTGGGTTCAGCGAGCCACTGAATTGCACCAAGCCGCGTGGCAACATGGTTGGGACCCTGTGAATGGGGGATTGATATACGGTTTTGCTCCCGACAACACGCCGTGTGATACTGACAAGTATTTTTGGGTGCAGGCGGAGTCGTTTGCATCGGCATGGCGTTTATACCGAGTGACGGGCAACCAGCAGTTCTTGGATCAATACCAACAAATTTGGCGCTTTAGCTGGAAACACCTGATTGATCACCAATATGGCGCATGGTTCCGCGTCGTGGCTGCCAATGGCGCCAAGCTTGAAAACACCAAATCACCTGCCGGCAAAACCGACTATCACACCATGGGTGCTTGTTGGGACGTTCTGGCTGCCAGTTGAGCCGCCAATTGGTGCTTGGCTTCGGGGTAAATCAGCGTTTCTTCCAGGGTGATGTGATCGAGACAAAGATTCACAAACACTTCGATGCCGTGTTGCAGTTCGCTGGGCTCGACCCAGTCTTCGCCGTCGGCAATGGCGCGAATCATGGGCGCAATTTCGCGCCAGTTGAGTTCGATCCAGTGGTGGTCTTGTTGCAGCGTTTTCAGGGCTTGAACCACCTCGGCAGATTGCTCGCTGTTCAGCAACAGAGGAAACACATTTTTTTCTTCGTCTTGGTGGTGCTCGTGTGCCGTTGACGTAAAGAAACGCTCAATGGCTTGGGCCTCGCCACGAAGTGCAGCCGTTTCGGCTTGTTCGGCGTAGTCTTGTCCCCACTGAGCCAAGCGCAGCAAATGGGCATGAATGTCATGGTGGGTGGCATCGCGAGCCATGAATGAGGCGAAGATTTGCTTGGGGTTCATGAATAACTCCTCAGTGGGGAACCCTCATTGTCGAAAGCTTCGCTGAAAGTCGCTTGAGGTAGGTCAAACAGCCTCATCAAAGCGCTTATCAATGGCAAGTAACAGGCGTAGCATCCTTTCAACCCGATGAGACATGCACTCAAACAGGGCCCGAGGAGAACAAACGCATGGATCCTACAGCTGCCAAGCAGTCCAACCATTACCAACAGGTTGTCGACTGTCAGTGGGCGTGTCCCGCACACACGCCTGTTCCCGAATACATTCGACTCATCGCGCAGGGCCGATACACCGACGCATACATGGTCAACTGGGTCAGCAACGTGTTCCCAGGTGTGTTGGGCCGTGTCTGTGACCGTCCATGTGAGCCTGCGTGTCGACGCACCCGGGTGGAAGAAAACAACCAAAGCAAGCCCGAACCCGTGGCCATTTGCCGTTTAAAGCGTGTAGCTGCCGATCACAAAGAAGACATTGCCCATCGCATGCCTGAAAAGGCTGCGTTCAATGGCAAAAAAGTGGCGTGCGTAGGGGCGGGGCCAGCGTCGCTCACCGTGGCGCGCGACTTGGTGCCGCTGGGCTATGCAGTGACGGTGTTCGATGGCGAGAAAAAAGCGGGTGGTTTTGT
>JBEDMU010000056.1:0-10817 GCA_041170945.1 Pseudomonadota bacterium | reverse complement strand
ACACCGCTGTGGCCAGGACGATCGATTGCCATAGACCGCAACAGCATTTTGTTGGGGCAACCTGTTTGGTTATCTAGTATCGGACCACAAGCCAGTTTGAATAAGCTGGTCATGGCCCAAGACACAGGGGCTGCCATTGTGGGGGCAGTGCGTGCCGATTATTTTGCAGGCTGGGGTGATGAGGCCTATCAATTAGCGGCTCGTCTGAAGCAGCCTTTGAGTCTATGGACCTTGGTGCCGCGCGCACCTTAACTTTGGGTTCTCACCGGGGGTCTACAATCCCCTTCATCCATTCCTCCAGCGTGGAGGTTGTTGTGTGTTTTTTTGAGGAGTTCTCTCGTGTTCATTTCCAATGCATATGCTCAAGCGGCTGCCGGTGGCGACACCACTTCGTCCATCATGGGATTGTTGCCTTTGTTGTTGATGTTTGTGGTGCTCTACTTTGTGATGATTCGTCCCCAGATGAAGCGTCAAAAAGAACACAAAGCCATGGTTGAAGCGCTCTCGCGTGGCGACGAAGTGGTGACGGCAGGGGGCTTGGCTGGCAAAGTCACGCAAGTGGACGAGGCCTACATCTCTTTGGAAATTGCACCCAACGTCTCAGTTCAGGTGCAACGCAACGCCGTGGCCCAAGTGTTGCCTAAGGGCTCTCTCAAGTAATGTAATCGGACGGTTTGTTCATGAATCGCTACTCACTGTGGAAATACATCGTCATTTTGGTGGCGTTGGTTATTTCTTTCATTTACACCCTTCCCAACTTCTTTGGCGAATCGCCTGCGGTACAGGTGTCTGCTGTCAAAGTCACAGCAAGGGTGGATACCGAAACAGTGGTGGCGGTTGAACAAGCCCTGGCTACAGCCTCACTTGCCCCCGAGTGGGTGCAGTTCGACGGCAAATCGATACGCGTTCGGTTTGATTCGCCTGAACACCAGTTGCGCGCACGCGATGTGATTGAACGCACGCTCAACCCTGATGCAGCAAACCCAGCCTATGTGGTGGCGCTGAATTTGGTGCCCCGAACCCCCACTTGGTTGCAGTCGCTGTATGCCAAGCCCATGTATTTGGGTCTCGATTTGCGTGGCGGCGTGCATTTCATGTTGCAGGTCGATATGGCTGGCGCTTTGCAAAAGCGAGCCGATGGGCTGACAGTCGATTTGCGCACCCTTTTGCGTGAAAAACGGTTGCGTCATGCAGGTATTGAGCGCGAAGGCAAAACGGTGTTGGTGCGCTCCGCAGACGTGGCATCGCAGGAAGAAATTCGTCGATTAATCGAGGTGCAGTTTCCTGATTTGAGCGTGGTGGCGCAATCCGATGCTCAAGGCGCCTTGTTGCGTTTGTCGCTCAAGCCACAAGCAGAACAAACGGTTCAAGAACAAGCCCTCAAGCAAAACATCACCACTTTGCACAACCGAATCAACGAGCTTGGTGTGGCCGAGCCTGTAATTCAGCAGCAGGGCATGGATCGCATTGTGGTTCAGTTGCCAGGGGTGCAAGACACAGCCAAGGCCAAAGACATTTTGGGTCGCACGGCCACCTTAGAAGTGCGCATGGTCGATGAAAGCGCCGAAGGACGTGCCGCCGAGATTGGTGTGGGTCCCGTGCCTTTTGGGGCCGAAAAATATCCCGACCGCAACGGCCAAGCGGTCATTGTCAAGCGACAAGTGGTGCTGACGGGCGACAACCTCAACGACGCACAAGCTGGTTTTGATGGGCAAACTCAAGAGCCAGCAGTGCACTTGAGTCTCGATGCCAAGGGAACGCGCATTTTCCGCGATGTCACGGCAGAAAACGTGGGCAAGCGCATGGCCATTTTGCTGTTTGAAAAAGGCAAAGGCGAAGTGGTGACGGCCCCTGTCATTCGCACGGCCATTGACGGCGGTCGCGTACAAATTTCGGGCAGCATGAACACCACCGAGGCCAACGACATTGCGTTGTTGCTGCGTTCGGGCAGTTTGGCGGCTCCCATGGACATCGTCGAAGAGCGCACGATCGGCCCTAGCTTGGGTGCCGAAAACATTGCCAAAGGTTTCGACAGCGTGACTTGGGGCTTTTTGGCTGTCGTGGCCTTCATGTCGCTTTACTACATGCTGTTTGGGGTTTTTTCGAGTATTGCGTTGGCGGTCAACTTGTTCATGCTGGTGGCGGTGCTTTCTATGCTGCAGGCCACTCTGACGTTGCCGGGCATGGCCGCTATGGCGCTCACATTGGGCATGGCCATTGATGCCAACGTGCTGATCAACGAGCGGGTGCGCGAAGAGTTGCGCAATGGTTCGTCTGCTCAGGCTGCGATCCAGGCGGGCTATGAGCGTGCCTGGGGAACGATCCTTGACTCCAACATCACCACCCTGATCGCCGGCGTGGCTTTGTTGATATTTGGCTCGGGTCCTGTGCGTGGTTTTGCGGTGGTGCACTGCATCGGCATCTTGACCAGCATGTTCTCGGCGGTGTTTTTCTCTCGTGGCTTGGTCAATCTTTGGTACGGCCGTAAGAAAAAGCTCAAGTCCATTTCTATTGGGACGGTTTGGAAGCCGGGGCAAGCGGCCACCAAACAACACGAAGCGATTGAAGAATAAAGGACGCAATCATGGAATTCTTTCGCATTCGCAAAGACATCCCCTTCATGCGCCATGCGTTGGCGCTCAATGCGGTGTCCTTGGTCACTTTCTTGGCTGCGGTTTTTTTCTTATTCAGTCGCGGCCTTAATTTGTCGGTTGAGTTCACCGGTGGAACCTTGATGGAGGTGACCTATACGCAGGCTGCCAATACCGATCAAATTCGATCCACTTTGGAGTCGCTGGGTTACCGAGACGTACAGGTACAAAACTTTGGCACGTCGCGCGATGTGCTGATGCGGATTCCGCCCCTTGAGGGTAAAACTTCGGCTGAGCAAAGCGCTCAGGTGATTCAAGCTTTGAGTGCCACGCACCCCGACTTGAAACTGCAGCGAACCGAATTTGTAGGTCCGCAGGTGGGCAACGAATTGGCGCAAAACGGGTTGATTGCTTTGGGGCTGGTTATTCTGGGCATCATCATCTATTTGGCGATTCGCTTCGAATGGAAATACGCTGTGTCGGCCATCATTGCCAACTTGCACGATGTGATCATTATTTTGGGATTTTTCGCCTTTTTCCAGTGGGAGTTTTCCCTTTCAGTACTGGCTGCCGTGTTGGCGGTGTTGGGCTACTCGGTGAACGAATCGGTGGTGATTTTTGACCGTATCCGTGAAAGCTTTCGTCGCTATCGCAAAATGGACACGGTGTCTGTTATCAACCATGCCATTACCTCAACCATCAGCCGCACGATCATCACCCATGGCTCGACCCAAGTGATGGTGTTGTCGATGTTGCTGTTTGGCGGCGCAACTCTGCATTATTTCGCGTTGGCGCTGACCATTGGCATTTTGTTTGGAATTTATTCGTCGGTTTTTGTGGCCGCGGCGGTGGCCATGTGGTTGGGCATCAAGCGGGAAGACTTGGTGAAGAAAACCACTGATATCGATCGCAACGACCCCAACGCAGGGGCTGTGGTTTAAGCTGCGCAGCGCATCTTGACGTCCAAGGGGCTAGCTGGGGTGGTGGCACGCGTAGCGCCCACCTCGTTCTGCTTGCACCCGATTTTGAATCATCATCCAAGTCAAGGCAGCCATGACCTGTGTCACCGATAGTGCTGTGCGTTGCATCAGGGCATCAACTGTGGCGCTGTGACCTTGTAGCGATTGCCACACAGCTCGAACATGTTCGGGATTGACGCCTTGGGCTTGCGCAGAATCGATTTGTGTTGGCCAGTCAACCGATGAGATCGCCCCAAACAAATGCAGGTTGATGGGCTGGTCTGCAGATTGCCAGCTCAGTCCCTCGAGCACTTGCGAGATGTCATCCACCAGGGTGGCGCCCTCACGAATGAGCTGATGGCAGCCGCGTGAGGTAGGGTTGTGTAGCGAGCCGGGTACTGCAAATACCTCGCGCCCAAAGTCCATGGCAAAACGCGCTGTGCCCAGTGAACCCGAGCCCAACGCCGCTTCCATGACCAAGGTGCCTTGGGTCATGCCTGCCAGGATTCGGTTGCGCTTGACGAAGGTGTATGGTTTGGGCGGTGAGTCGGGTGGATATTCGGTGAGCAGCAGCCCGTGTTCGGCGATTTGATTGGCCAGGCTTGCATGCCTGCGTGGATAGAGGCAATTGAAGCTGCCTCCCAACACGGCCACGGTGGGTTGATGGGCTTGCAGGGCCCCCTGGTGTGCTGCGCCGTCTATGCCCAGTGCCATCCCTGAGGCCACACAAACGCCCATTTTTGCCAAGTCATGGGCCCATGCACGTGCATCGTGCAACCCTTGTGCAGTGGGGTTGCGGCTGCCTACCAGAGCCAAGGTTCGTGGGCGCTGAAGAACCGAACGTCGCCCCCATCCGTACAGACGTTGAGGAGGATCGGGGATGTGTCGCAAGGCTGCGGGATAGTCGGGGTGGTCAATGTCGATGACATGTTCAGTGCTCATACAAGGGCATTGTGGGCATACGGGTGCACACGACAAGATTCGGCGCCACAATAGAGGCTAATTTCTGGCAATATTGCCGACATCTTCACTTCTGCTGAATCGCCGTGAGTCTGTTACCCATTCTTTGCTATCCCGATCCACGCTTGAACAAAGTGGCCAAGCCGGTGACCGAGTTCACGCCGGAACTGCATGCGTTGGTAGCCAATATGTTTGAAACCATGTATCACGCCAACGGCGTGGGCTTGGCCGCTACACAAGTAGATGTACACCAACGACTGATCGTCATCGATGTCAGCGAAGAACGCAACCAGCCCATGGTGGTGATCAATCCCGTGTTGGTATGGGCCAGCGAAGAAACCACCAAAGGCGACGAAGGTTGTTTGTCGGTTCCAGGTATTTACGATGGCGTTGAGCGTCCCGAGCGAGTGCGCATTCGTGCCGCCGATGAGTTTGGCAAAGAGCGCGAAATCGAGGCAGATGGCTTGTTGTCGCGCTGCATTCAGCACGAAATGGACCACCTCATGGGCAAGGTCTTTGTTGAGTATTTGTCGCCTCTTAAGCGCAACCGCATCAAAACCAAAATGCTCAAGCAGGCCCGCGATTCAGCATCGACCAGTGAGGTGGCATCCTGACCGCTTCCCGTTTGCGGGTCGGCTTTGCTGGCACCCCTGAATTTGCGGCACGGGCACTTCAAGCCATTGTCGAAGCAGGTCATGAGGTGCCTGTGGTCTTTACCCAGCCTGACCGTCCTGCAGGTCGTGGACTTCAATTGCAAGCTTCAGCTGTGAAGCAAGTGGCGCAGCAACATGGTTTGCGCGTTGAGCAGCCTCAAGGGTTGCGCCTAGACGGTCGATACGCCGAGCAAGCACAGTTGGCAAAGCAGGCGCTTCAAGACGCTGACTTAGACATTATGGTGGTGGCCGCCTATGGCTTGATTTTGCCCACTTGGTTTTTGCAAACCCCCAAGCTGGGTTGCATCAACATTCATGCATCGTTGCTGCCACGTTGGCGAGGGGCAGCACCGATTCATCGCGCCATCGAAGCAGGGGACGCGCAAACGGGCATCACGCTCATGGCCATGGACGAAGGGCTTGATACGGGCGATATGTTGGCCGTGGAATCCATGCCCATAGGTCCCCAAGACACCACGCTGACCTTGCATGATCAATTGGCTCAAATGGGGTCGCGCATGGTGGTAGATATGCTCAAGCATCCCGAACAAGTTTTGCATCAACGCCGTGCACAACCAGAGCTGGGGGTGACCTACGCCCACAAAATTGACAAGGCCGAGGCGTTGTTGAGAGTGCATGAATTCACCGCCACCGTGTTAGAGCGAAAAGTGCGTGCGTTCCAGCCCATGCCCGGAACTCATCTCACCTTGAATTTACCCAACGGGCCAGAAACCTTGAAGGTTGGGGCCGCGCTGGCGTTGTCTGCGCAAAGTGTGCAGCCTGGCGTGGTTCAAGCGGTTTCAGAGCAGGGCATCGACATAGGCACTGCAGAAGGGGTGTTGCGCTTGACCCAAGTGCAGCGTCCGGGGGGCAAGCGCATGCCAGTTGATGTGCTGTTGCGCGGTTGGGCCTTGCCTGTAGGCACGCAGGTGGTTAAACCGGAGCCTTCGCCGTGAAGCGTTTGTGGCAACACCCTGGGTTTGCTTTGGGGTTTCGCGACATCAGCACGGTCGGCTTGGGGATTGCCGCTTGGGGGTTGACCACAGGGGTGGCTCTGGTCAACGGTGGCTTGAGCACGACAGAAGCCTTGGCCATGACACTGTTGGTGTTTGCGGGTAGCGCCCAGTTGGCCGCTTTGCCTCTCATCATGGCGGGTGCTCCGCTGTGGGTGATTTGGGTCACCGCCATTTGTGTCAATTTGCGTTTCGTGGTGTTTAGTGCGCACATGCGCCCCTATTTGTCTCATTTGTCAAGGCGCCGCCGTTTGCTGTATAGCTATTTGCTGGGTGATTTGTCATACGTCATGTTTGTCAAGCATTACCCACATCCCTCTCACGACGCCCAAGTGCAGCAAGCGCAAGAGGCGTATTGGTTAGCCAGTATTGGCGGCAATTGGGTGTACTGGATTTCGGCCAGTTTGTTAGGTATTGCGTTGGCTCAGATCATTCCAGTGCAATGGGGTTTGGGCTTTGCCGGCACCTTGGCCTTGCTGGGTGTGGCGGCCTCGTTGGCCACCAGTCCTTTGCGCATGACCGCTGCCGCCGTCTCGGGGTTGGCCGCCATAGCTGCTTTTGCCGTGCCGTTGCGCTTGAATATTTTGGTGGCCATTGCCAGCGCAGTCGCTTTGGCACTGATGGCCGAAGCCGTTTGGGCTCGTGGCCAACAAACTTCGGGGCCTGCGCGATGACCGACTTTGGAGTGACCGATGTCTGGACGCTTTGGGCCATCGTGGGGCTCACGGTCGTCACCATATTGACCCGTGGTTTCTTCATCTTGTCGCATCGTGATTTGCATTTGCCCCATTGGGCGCAACGCGGGTTGCATTACGCCCCCATTGCCGCTTTGTCGGCCGTGATTGCTCCCGAGGTATTGATGCAAATGGGAGATTGGCCCAGCCATTGGCAAGATGCTCGTTGGCCGGCCGTGCTGGCGGCTTTGCTTTGGTACCACTGGAAGAAAGGTGTATTGGGCACCATCGTCACTGGCATGGTGGTGTTTTTGCCCTTGCGCATTGGTTTGGGGTGGTAGCTGTCTGCTTGCCTAGAAAAAGTTCCCATGGGAATCCCCTGTGCTTGGCTCTAAAATAGAGACAAACAACACCACAACTCAGGGAGACCCCAATGCAATTCAAACGTTTCGAAGATCTGTGCTCGTCTGGCCAAGTCAAAGGCAAGCGAGTGTTCATTCGAGCTGACCTCAACGTTCCGCTCAACGATCAACACCAAATCACCGAAGATACCCGTGTGCGCGCCAGTGTCCCAGCCATTCGCATGGCGCTCGACGCTGGTGCAGCAGTGATGGTGACCAGCCATTTGGGTCGCCCTACCGAAGGTGAATTCAAAGCCGAAGACAGTTTGGCCCCTGTCGCGCAGCGCTTGAGCGAATTGTTGGGCAAGCCAGTGCGCTTGCAAGCCAACTGGGTGGACGGCGTTCAAGTGGCCCCCGGCGAAGTGGTGCTGCTGGAAAACTGCCGCGTCAACAAAGGCGAAAAGAAAAACGACGCTGCTTTGTCGCAAAAAATGGCGGCATTGTGCGATGTATTTGTGCACGATGCTTTCGGTACCGCCCATCGAGCAGAAGCGTCTACTTATGGCATTGCGCAATTTGCCCCAGTGGCTTGTGCAGGCCCCTTGTTGGCCGCCGAAATGGACGCCATTGGCAAGGCCTTGCAAAGCCCTGCTCGTCCATTGGTAGCCATTGTGGCCGGCTCCAAAGTCAGCACCAAACTGACCATTTTGCAAAGTTTGGCGCAAAAAGTGGATCGCCTGATTGTGGGCGGCGGTATCGCCAACACCTTCATGCTGGCTCAAGGCTTGCCCATTGGCAAGAGCTTGGCAGAGGCCGATTTGGTGGGTGATGCCAAGGCTGTTATTGCGGCCATGCGCGAGCGCGGCGCCGACGTGCCCATCCCCACCGATGTGGTGGTGGCGCCTTCATTCGGCCCCGATGCACCTGCCACCACCAAGGCTGCTGCCGACGTCACCGAAGGCGACATGATTTTGGACATCGGACCTGAAACTTCCAAGGTGTTGGCTGATATTTTGGCCAGTGCGGGCACCATTGTGTGGAACGGTCCTGTGGGCGTGTTTGAATTTGACGCCTTTGCCAAAGGCACCGAAACCTTGGCACGTGCCATTGCAGCCAGCCCCGGTTTCAGCATTGCAGGCGGCGGTGATACCTTGGCCGCCATTGCCAAATACGGCATTGAAGACGATATTGGGTATATCTCTACAGGTGGAGGCGCCTTCTTGGAGGTGTTGGAAGGCAAAACCCTTCCCGCCTTCGAAATACTCGCCAAGCGAGCCACCGCCTAAATCACCCATCCAGCCCCTCCTTGCGAGGGGCTTGGTTTTGGTAACCCATTTGTAACTGAATGTCGCCATAATATGAAACTCAGTTACAACCAGAAAGACCCTATGCCGTCGGAGAGCATGCACATGCCTAAGCGCGAAACCAAGATAGTGGCCACTTTGGGCCCCGCATCCAGCGATGTGGACATGATCGAAAACATGATTCGTGCGGGCGTGAACGTGGTGCGACTCAACTTTTCACACGGCAAGGCACAAGACCACATGGATCGGGCCAATGCGGTGCGAGAGGCCTCGCGTCGTGCTGGCCGTGAAGTGGCCATCATGGCCGATTTGCAGGGTCCCAAAATTCGCGTCGGTAAGTTCGAAAACAACAAGGTCATGCTCGAGGCGGGGCAGCCTTTTGTGCTTGATGCGGCGCGCGAAGCGTTGGGCGACTTACAAGGCGTGGGCCTTGATTACAAAGATTTGCCTCGTGATGTAGAAGCCGATGACATTCTGTTGCTCAACGATGGTCTGATCGTG
Source organism: Pseudomonadota bacterium (assembly GCA_041170945.1). Classification (GTDB taxonomy): domain Bacteria; phylum Pseudomonadota; class Gammaproteobacteria; order Burkholderiales; family Burkholderiaceae_C; genus RS62. The sequence goes on along the minus strand of JBEDMU010000056.1, from coordinate 1,821 downwards.
TTGAAAGTGCTCAAGGTGTTGGGAGCTGCGGTTCACACCGAAGTGGTGGTGGGCGGAGAGCTCTCCAACAACAAGGGCATCAACAAAAAAGGCGGGGGCCTGACAGCGCCTGCGTTAACGGCCAAAGACATGGAAGACATTCGCACTGCCATGGCCTTAAAAGCCGATTACGTGGCGGTGAGCTTTCCCAAAAACGCCACTGACATGGAAATGGCGCGACAGCTTTGCAACGTGGCCGCCGAAGGGCAAGGCCATCGCCCGGGATTGATTGCCAAAATTGAGCGTGCAGAGGCGATTCCTGAGTTAGAAAACATTTTGCAAGTCAGCGACGGCATCATGGTGGCGCGCGGAGATTTGGCGGTTGAGGTGGGCAATGCGGCAGTGCCGGCTTTGCAAAAACGCATGATCCGTCTGGCCCACAAATTTGACAAAGTCGTCATCACGGCCACTCAAATGATGGAGTCCATGATTCAAAACCCGGTGCCTACTCGTGCCGAAGTCAGCGACGTGGCCAATGCGGTGATCGACGGGACCGACGCCGTGATGTTGAGTGCCGAAACAGCGGCAGGCAAGTATCCCTTGGAAACCGTGCTTGAGATGGCCGCCATTTGCGAGGCCGCAGAACATGCCCACGATGCCGAACTGAATATTCCTGGCAACGAGCGCTCGATTGTCCGCATTGACCAAGCGATCGCCATGGGGGCTTTGTACACCGCTCAACATGTGGGTGCCAAAGCGATTGTGGCGCTTACCGATTCGGGCTCAACGGCCCTATGGATGAGCCGCTTTCATGCCCACATGCCTATTTATGCGCTGACACCCAATCAAGCCAGCCAACGACGCATGTGCATGTACCGCAACGTTCGTCCATTGCTCATGCAAACCAGTGCTGATCGCGACACCGCCTTGCAGCAAGCCGAAGCTGAGTTGCGCAAGCACGGCATCATGGGCGCAGGGGATATTTATGTGATCACCTGCGGCGAGCCCATGGGGGCACCAGGCGGTACCAATTTGCTCAAAATTTGTCGCGTGGAGTCTTGAGCCGCGTCAGTTTCTCAGCAGGTCGCCTGACTAAAATGGGCTTAACGCCTTTGGCGACCTGTTTTTTAATCTCTGGGAGACTCACATGCCGCTCGTTTCCATGCGCGAGTTGTTGGATCATGCTGCCGAACATGGCTATGGCATTCCAGCATTCAACGTCAACAACCTCGAACAAGTTCAGGCTGTCATGGCCGCTGCCGATGAAGTAGGCGCGCCCGTGATTCTGCAAGCCAGTGCCGGGGCTCGTAAATACGCTGGCGAGTCGTTCATCAAACACCTCATCCAGGCCGCTTGCGAGGCTTACCCTCACATTCCTTTGGTCATGCATCAAGACCACGGCACCAGCCCCAAAGTGTGTCAAGGCGCATTGAATTTGGGTTTTGGCTCGGTCATGATGGACGGTTCGCTGATGGAAGACGGCAAAACGCCGTCTAGCTTTGACTACAACGTGAAGGTCACACAAGAAGTGGTGGCCATGGCGCATGCCATTGGAGCCACGGTTGAAGGCGAGTTGGGTTGCCTAGGGTCACTTGAAACGGGTGAAGCAGGCGAAGAAGATGGCATCGGTGCCGTGGGCAAGTTGGACCACAGCCAAATGCTCACCGACCCAGAAGAAGCGGCACAATTTGTGAAAGCCACTCAGTTGGATGCATTGGCCATTGCCATTGGCACCAGCCATGGAGCCTACAAATTTACACGCCCTCCTACCGGCGACGTGCTGGCCATCAGCCGAGTCAAAGAAATTCATGCCCGTATACCCAACACGCATTTGGTGATGCA
>JBEDMU010000055.1:0-5028 GCA_041170945.1 Pseudomonadota bacterium | reverse complement strand
CACAACCCAGCCCTACCGAGGTGCGGGGCGCTCAGCCTTCGTTTAGCCCGCTGTACCAACAAATCAAGTCGCTTATTCTGCAAAGCCTGCAGGCAGGCGAATGGAAACCGGGCGAAGTGATCCCCAGCGAGAACGATCTGGCGGCCCGCTTTGGCGTCAGCCAGGGCACTGTCCGCAAGGCCATCGACGAGCTCGCAGCCGAAAACCTGCTGGTTCGTCGTCAGGGCAAAGGCACTTTTGTGGCCACCCATGCCGAACAGCACATACAGTACCGTTTTTTGCGCCTGAAGCCCGACGAAGGCGACTTGCAAAGCGAAGGACCTGCCGAACGCACCATTTTGGAGTGCAAACGCACCCGTGCCAGTGCCGACGTCGCCCAATTGCTGCAATTGCGCACAGGCGATCCCGTGGTGTTGGTGCGCCGTGTGCTGGCCTTTGCAGGCACCCCCACCATTTGCGAAGAAATTTGGTTGCCGGCAGGTCCGTTCAAGGGCCTCAGCGCCGAGACCCTGCAACACTACCAAGGCCCCATGTACGGGTTGTTTGAAACTGAATTTGGGGTGCGCATGGTGCGTGCTCGCGAGTCGCTCAAGGCCATCACAGCCGATGGTCAAAGCGCCTGCCCATTGGGCGTTGAAGAGGGTTTCCCGCTTTTGCGAGTCGAACGGGTGGCGTACACCTACAACGACGTTCCCATGGAATTGCGTCGCGGTCTCTACCGCACCGACACCCATTACTACGAGAATGAACTCAACTAATCGGTTCATTCATGATTGTTAAGTTTCATTAAAGATCCGTCACATAAAATGCTTAATTCACTTTCTGCGCTTTGCGTGAAAAACCCTCTGGAGCCCTCCCAACCATGAGCCAATCCGCTAAACGTCCCGAGTTTCGCAACATCAATGCGTTCAAGGACCTCACCACCTACAAACTCCCCATCGCTGGTATTTTGTCCATCTTGCACCGCATCAGCGGTCTGCTGATGTTCATCTTGCTACCGTTGGCCGTGTGGCTATTCGATTTATCGGTCACCAGCGAATTCACCTACGAGCGCCTAGCCGCCGTGGTGGCAGGTGCCGGTTACTACCCAGGCTGGCTGGTCAAGTTCATCATCCTGGGCCTCATTTGGGCCTTTTTGCATCACTTGGTTGCCGGTTTGCGCCACGTATACATGGACGTTTACCACAAGGTAGACAAAGCCTTTGGCAAGTCTTCTGCCATCGTGTCGTTTGCCATCAGCTTGGGACTGACCGCCGTTTTGGGCGCCAAGCTTTTTGGCCTGTACTGATTTCAAAAGGGACAACCACCATGTCTGTTAATTACGGTTCCAAACGCGTCGTCACCGGCGCTCACTATGGTCTACGCGACTGGCTTGTTCAGCGCGTTTCAGGCGTCTTGATTGGCCTGCTGGCACTGATTGTGGTGCTGCGCTTGGGCATGATCAGCGGCCCCGTTTCTTACGAAACTTGGGCTGGAATTTTTTCACCCTACTGGATGCGCGCCCTCACCTTCGCGGTGTTTGTGGCCCTGGCGTGGCACGCTTTTATTGGCATGCGCGACATTTGGATGGACTACGTCAAACCCACCGGTGTGCGCCTTGTGTTGCACGTTTTCACCATCGTCTGGCTCGTCGGTTGCACGGGCTGGGCAGTTCAAGCTCTCTGGAGACTCTAAGCCATGACCGCTACTTCCAAACTGCCTAAGCGTCGCTTCGACGTCGTCATTGTCGGCGCCGGTGGCTCCGGTATGCGCGCCTCGCTGCAACTGGCTCGCGCCGGTCTCAACGTGGCCGTTCTCTCCAAGGTGTTTCCCACTCGCTCGCACACCGTTGCAGCTCAGGGTGGTATTGGTGCCTCGCTGGGCAACATGTCCGAAGACAATTGGCACTATCACTTTTATGACACCGTCAAGGGTTCCGACTGGCTGGGCGACCAAGATGCCATCGAATTCATGTGTCGCGAAGCACCCAAAGTGGTTTACGAACTCGAACACTTTGGCATGCCCTTCGACCGCAACCCCGATGGCACCATTTATCAGCGTCCGTTTGGCGGCCACACCGCCAACTATGGTGAAAAACCCGTTCAGCGCGCTTGTGCCGCAGCCGACCGCACCGGTCATGCCATGCTGCACACGCTTTACCAGCAAAACGTGGCGGCACGTACGACGTTCTTTGTCGAATGGATGGCGCTTGACCTGATACGCGATGCAGATGGTGATGTGGTGGGTGTGACAGCCCTCGAAATGGAAACGGGTGACGTATATGTGCTCGAAGCCAAAACCACGTTGTTGGCCACTGGCGGTGCAGGTCGCATTTTTGCAGCTTCTACCAACGCCTTTATCAACACCGGTGACGGCTTGGGGATGGCGGCTCGTGCTGGCATTCCGCTGCAAGACATGGAGTTTTGGCAGTTCCACCCCACCGGCGTGGCCGGCGCTGGCGTGTTGCTGACCGAAGGCTGCCGCGGCGAAGGCGCCATTTTGCTTAACAGCGAAGGCGAACGCTTCATGGAACGCTACGCCCCCACCCTGAAAGACTTGGCACCACGCGATTTTGTGTCGCGCTGCATGGACCAAGAAATCAAAGAAGGTCGTGGCTGCGGTCCCAACAAAGACTATGTGATGCTCAAGCTCTCTCATTTGGGAGCCGACACCATTCACAAACGTCTGCCCTCGGTGTACGAAATTGGCGTCAACTTCGCCAACGTCGACATCACCAAAGAAGACATCCCGGTGGTTCCCACCATTCACTACCAAATGGGTGGCATTCCCACCAACATCAATGGTCAAGTGGTGGTCCCCGACGGCTCAGGCAACCAAAAAATTGTCAACGGCCTGTATGCAGTGGGCGAATGCTCTTGCGTGTCGGTGCACGGCGCCAACCGCTTGGGCACCAACTCACTGCTCGACTTGCTGGTGTTTGGTCGCGCTGCTGGCAACCACATCGTGGCCAACGTCAACCCCAAAGCTGAGCACAAGGCTTTGCCCCAAGACGCTGCCGACCACACATTGGCTCGTTTGGCTCGCCTCGACCACAACCCCAATGGCGAATACGCACAAACGGTGGCCAACGACATGCGTGCCACCATGCAGCAACACGCCGGTGTGTTCCGCACCCAAGCCAGCATGGACGAGGGCGTGCGCAAAATCAACGCCATGCGTGAGCGTGTGGCCAACTTGGGTCTCAAGGACAACTCCAAGGTCTTCAACACCGCTCGCATCGAGGCGCTGGAAGTTGAAAACCTGATGGAAGCCGCACAAGCCACCATGACCTCGGCAGCCGCTCGTCAAGAATGCCGCGGCGCCCACACCGTGAAAGACTACGAGCGGGGTGCTGATGATGCCGAGTTCCCGCTGGGTCGTAACGATCGCGAGTGGATGAAGCACACCCTCTGGGACAGTGCCTCTAACACCCTGTCGTACAAGTCAGTCAACCTCAAGCCCCTCACGGTGGAATCGGTTCCACCCAAGGTTCGCACGTTCTAAAGCGACCCCATCTGGAGCAAACAAATGGCAAAACGCACTTTCAAAATTTATCGCTACGACCCTGACAAGGATGCCAAGCCCTACATGCAGACCCTCGAGGTTGAACTCGATGGCAACGAACGCATGTTGCTCGACGCCCTGATGAAACTCAAAGAGGTCGATCCCACCTTGTCATTCCGTCGTTCATGCCGCGAAGGCGTTTGTGGATCAGATGCCATGAACATCAACGGCAAAAACGGCTTGGCCTGCTTGACCAACCTGCGCACACTGCCTGAGACCATCGTGCTCAAGCCTTTGCCTGGTCTGCCGGTGGTGCGCGACCTGATCGTCGACATGACCCTGTTCTTCAAACAGTACCACTCCATCAAGCCTTACCTCATCAACACGTCTCAGCCGCCCGAAAAAGAGCGTCTGCAGTCGCCTGAAGAGCGTGAAGAGCTCAATGGCTTGTACGAATGTATTTTGTGCGCCAGCTGTTCCACCAGCTGCCCCAGCTTCTGGTGGAACCCCGACAAATTTGTCGGTCCCGCTGGTTTGCTGCAAGCCTACCGCTTCATCGCCGATAGCCGCGATCAAGCCACCGCCGAGCGCCTGGACAACCTAGAAGATCCTTACCGTTTGTTCCGTTGCCACACCATCATGAACTGTGTGGAAGTCTGCCCCAAGAGCCTGAACCCCACCAAGGCCATTGGCAAGATCAAGGAAATGATGGTTCGCCGCTCCATCTAAGGCCCAGTCCATGACCTTGTGCAACGATCCCGTCGACGCCGCCACTCTCAGCAAACTGAAATGGCGTTGTCGTCGGGGTTTGCTTGAAAACGATCTCTTCATCGAGCGTTTCTTTGAGCGCTACGCTGACACTCTCACTGTCAGCCAGGCACAAGGCTTGACTGCTTTAATGGAACTCGCAGACAATGACTTGCTTGACCTGTTTCTCGGTCGTAAGCCACCTCTAGCCGATCTGGCATCTCCCGAAGTCGCGCAAGTCTTGCAAATGATGCGACGCCCCCCTGGGCAAGAAATACTCTCCGACTCAGCTCAATAAAAACCGAGGTCCTCTCATGAAGCTCTCCGAACACAAAGCCACTCTCTCGTTTAGCAACGGTGCTCCCAGCGTTGATTTCCCCGTCTACAACGGCACCATTGGTCCCGATGTCATCGACATTCGCAAGTTGTACGGACAAACCGGCATGTTCACCTATGACCCCGGTTTCTTGTCTACCGCTTCTTGCCAGTCGGCCATTACATACATCGACGGCGACAAGGGCGAGTTGCTGTATCGCGGCTACCCCATCGAACAACTGGCCACCAAAGTCGACTACCTCGACACCTGTTACCTGCTGCTCAAAGGCGATTTGCCCAACCCTACACAACGCGTCGATTTCCACAAGCTCATCACCAACCACACCATGGTCAACGAGCAGATGCAGTTCTTCCTGCGTGGTTTCCGTCGTGACGCTCACCCCATGGCTGTGCTCACCGGTTTGGTGGGTGCCTTGTCGGCCTTCTACCACGACAGCACCGACATCAACAATCCCGAGCATC
>JBEDMU010000054.1:0-4437 GCA_041170945.1 Pseudomonadota bacterium | reverse complement strand
CCGAAGACAACCGATCAAAGCTGATGACACCGTCGGGTTTGGGATAGTCGATGACAGGCATTTGTTGAGCCGGTTTTAGATACAAGTGATCGGCTTGTTTGCGGTGCAAGGTCCACCATGGACGCTTCATCCCCAACTTAGGCATCAGCCAATGCTCGATGCCAGTCATCAGCTGACCCAACAATGGCCCCTTTTTGAACCACAGCTTGAAGTTACGGTATTGATCAAGCTCTTGAGCCAACCAGCTGTTTTGGTAATTCTGAGGATAAGCCTCAAGCACGTCATGGGCACGATCTTGAGCCAACGCCTCTACCAAGGCATCTGCACACAACATGCCGCTTTTCATGGCTGTATGGGTGCCTTTGATACGAGCTGCATTCATAAAACCCGCCTCGCAGCCGATCAGGGCGCCGCCAGGAAAAACCAGTTTGGGCATGGCTTGAGGAGTGCCGTTGTTGATGGCGCGTGCTCCATAGCCAATGCGCTTTCCTCCCTCCAATACTTGGCGAATAACAGGGTGCTGCTTCCAGCGCTGCATTTCTTCAAACGGGGACATCCACGGGTTGGCGTAATCCAAACCCACCACAAACCCCAAAGTCACCAAGCCATTGGGCAAGTGATACAAAAAACCGCCCCCAAACACGTCTTTGGGCATGGGCCAGCCGCCTGTGTGGACCACTCGTCCGGGATCGGCTTTATCGGGAGTCACTTGCCAAAGTTCTTTGATGCCGATGGCATAGCTGCTGGGGTCTTTGCCTTGGGTCAGATCAAAGCGCTCAATGACTTGCTTGCCCAAGTGACCTCGGGTGCCCTCGGCAAACACCGTGTATTTAGCAAGCAGCTCCATGCCCAACTGAAATTGATCGGTGGCTTGGCCGTCTTTGCCTAGGCCCATGTGACCGGTTGCGACCCCCATCACCTGGCCTGCTTCGTTATAAAGCACTTCTGAGGCAGCAAAACCCGGAAATATTTCTACGCCCAACGATTCGGCTTGCGAAGCCAGCCAACGGGTCAGGTCACTCAACGACACCACTCGACATCCATGGTTGTCGAAATTGCGTGGTAACAAGGCATGAGGAATGGTTTGATGTCCTTGCTCGGTGAGCATGAGCACGTCTTCGCTGGCGACTTCTGCCCCCATCGGCGCATCGCTGTTGCGCCAATCGGGAAACAGCTCGTCCATGGCTCGAGGATCAATGACTGCGCCTGAAAGCACATGTGCACCAGGCTCAGAACCCTTTTCTAGTACCACGATACTCAGCGTTTGACCCTTGCTTTGAGCTTGCTGTTGCATGCGTATGGCACAAGAAAGGCCTGCCACACCCGCCCCAACGATCACCACATCCACTTCCATCGACTCACGCGGACCATGGCTTTGTAACAATTCACGAGGTGTCATGCTGTCTCCTGTATGCAATTTTGCTGCCTGCCCTCATTCTAGTCTTGCTGGCCCGGATCGACGTGTAGAATGATGCGGGTCAGGAGAGTGTTGCAGGCTGATTTGATATAAGCCCATCAACCGCCGAAGGCGCAAGAGTTTTTCTGAACGCTCAGGCAAAAGGACTGGCAAACGGTTGCCGTGTTGCAATCGTCACCCCCTGGAGAGAGGCTTCCTTTGCGAAGTCCACCGAAGGAGCAAGCGTTGCATCGCCAGCGTGAATCTCTCAGGTAAAGCGGACAGGTGGGTACCCTCGCATCCATGTGGGTGCGATGTACTCAACGAAAGCGCCGTATGACCTCTGCTGATGTGACCTTGCTACATACCCCTTTGAATGATCTGCACATTGAGCTCGGTGCTCGCATGGTGCCATTCGCTGGCTACTCCATGCCCGTGCAGTACCCCCATGGCCTGATGTCAGAGCACCTTCATACTCGACAAAGTGCTGGGTTATTTGACGTTTCGCACATGGGCCAAATTCGCCTAGAAGGCCCACGCCGATCTCAGGCCCTGGAGTCGTTGATCCCCATGGACGTGATGGGCCTTGGCTTACACAAACAACGTTATGGTCTTTTGCTCAACGATGAAGGCGGCATTCTTGACGATCTGATGATGGTCAACCGTGGCGACGACTTGTTTTTGATCGTCAACGGGGCATGTAAGGCGGCTGACTTGGCGCATTTGCAGCAACGCATCGGCCACGTTTGTGACGTCATCCCCATGCATGATCAAGCGCTTTTGGCCCTGCAAGGCCCCAAGGCCGTTGACGCGCTTAGCCGACTGGCTCCTGAAGTGGCTCGGTTGACATTCATGACTGGCATGGCCATTGATGTTTCAGGCATACCCTGTTACGTGACGCGAAGCGGTTACACCGGTGAAGACGGTTTTGAAATTTCCGTCCCTGCACAAGATGCCACTGCGCTGGCACGCCTGCTATTGTCTCAACCCGAGGTCATGCCGATTGGTTTGGGCGCTCGCAACTCATTGCGTCTTGAAGCTGGTTTGTGTCTGTACGGAAGCGATATGGATACTCGCATCACGCCCTCTCAGGCGGCCTTGAATTGGGCCATTCAAAAGGTACGGCGTACGGGCGGTGAGCGTGAAGGCGGTTTTCCTGGTGCAGAGATCGTTTTGTCCCAAATTGACCAGCCGGAGGCTCTTGACAAAATTCGAGTGGGCTTAAAAGCCATGGAACGAGTCCCTGTGCGTGAGCACGTTTCTTTGCACACCGCAGATGGAACGTGTGTAGGCGAGACGACCAGTGGCTTGCTTTCCCCTTCGTTACAAGAACCTATCGCCATGGGTTATGTTCCCCGACATTTGTCTGCCGTTGGAACAAGCCTCCATGCCATGGTGCGCGGAAAAGCGGTTCCCATGCAAGTTGTTTCCCTTCCATTTGTTCCACAGCGTTACGTGCGCTAATTTCCAACAGGAGTTTCACTCATGATCAAGTACACCGAAGAACACGAATGGGTTCTCGTCAATGGAGACATCGCCACCGTTGGCATCACGGTTCATGCCCAAGACGCATTGGGCGATGTGGTGTTTGTTGAACTCCCCGAAGTAGGAAGCGAGTTCGAGCAAAAAGCGGTTGCTGGCGTTGTGGAGTCAGTCAAAGCTGCTGCTGACGTGTACATGCCCATCAGCGGAACCGTGGTCGAAGTCAATGAGGATTTGCGCAACGACCCCTCGTTGGCCAATACAGACCCTTTGAATACGGGCTGGTTTTTTAAGGTGCGCATGAGCAACCCATCGCAAATTGACGCATTGCTCGACGAAACCGCCTACAGTGCCCTCACCCAGTAATTTTTACAACCCCATCATGTCTCATTTCCAAACCACGCAACCTACCCTGGCAGAGCTTGAAAACGCCAGTGAATTTCACCAACGTCATCTGGGCATCACCGATGCAGACGAAAAGCTCATGCTTGAGGTGGTAGGAGAATCAAGCCGCAGGCAGCTGATTGACAGCATTGTGCCAAGCAGCATTGCTCGTGGAAATGAGATGAATCTGCCCCCGGCAGTGACCGAAGCGCAAGCATTGGCCGAACTCAAAGCCATTGCAGGTCGCAATCGCTTGCTTAAAAGCTTTATTGGTCAGGGTTACCACGGCACCCACACGCCTGGTGTGATCTTGCGCAACGTATTGGAAAACCCCGCTTGGTACACGGCTTACACCCCCTACCAAGCAGAAATTTCACAAGGCCGCATGGAAGCACTTGTGAATTTCCAAACCATGATCACAGACATGACAGGTATGGATATCGCCAATGCCTCTATGCTGGACGAGGGCACCGCTGCTGCAGAGGCCATGACACTGGCCAAACGCTCTGTGAAAGCCAAAGGTGATGTATTGGTGGTTGGGGGGGACATGCACCCGCAAACCCTTGAGGTGCTTCGCACCCGTGCCGAACCGCTTGGGATTAAGCTAAAGGTAGCGGCAAACCCGCAAGATTGGATGCAACTGCTTCAACAAGACGACTACTTTGCCGCTATCAATCAATACCCAGGTAGCACGGGCTGGATCGTCGATTGGACCCAAGATGCAGAGGCGGTACACGCCAAAGGTGCGGCTTTGATTTTGGCCGCCGATTTATTGGCACTGGCCCTGCTCAAGTCACCCGGCGAAATGGGCGCAGATATCGTGATTGGAACCACTCAGCGCTTTGGCATGCCCATGGGCGCTGGTGGCCCTCATGCTGCTTACATGGCTTGCCGTGATGCCTTTAAACGATCGATGCCTGGACGTTTGGTGGGGGTGAGCGTAGACGCACACGGCAATCCTGCCTACCGTCTGGCTCTGCAAACGCGTGAGCAACATATTCGCCGCGAAAAGGCCACCAGCAACATTTGCACCGCACAAGTGCTACCTGCCGTGGTCGCTAGCATGTTCGCCGTTTACCATGGCCCACAAGGCATCAAACGGATTGCGCAGCGCGTTGCTGTTTACACGGCCATTTTGAGCGCCGGCCTCAAGCAAATGGGACACCCCCCACTTT
>JBEDMU010000053.1:0-16152 GCA_041170945.1 Pseudomonadota bacterium | reverse complement strand
ATAGAAGTCCCCGGAACCCCTGCCTTGCAAAGACCGCTGATGATGGCGGTGGCCATGTTACCTCCCCCTATGAAGGCCAAATGAACGTTCAACAGTGCGGGGGTAGGGATGGTCATGCGCACAGCTCCTGGGCGAGGTGGTGAATGAGAGAGGGTGGGTAGGGGTGGGTGGTCGGGCCCCCATCAGTTGCCGTCATTGTCTCAGGAATACCACGCCGTACAGCAAAAATACAAGGGGCTTGCATGTCCCAACAAAACTGTGGCACAATACAAGGCTCGCCCTAAAAAGCGGGTGGATTTGTGCTCTCGTGATTTTTGTGTGAACAACCAAAGTCAATCAAGCGCAATTTCAGACCAAGTTTTCTGCCTAACGGCGATTCGGTAAGTGTTTTCACGCCGAATCAACGACAGGCCCAAGACTGATCGCCCCCGGTATGGTTGTCATGCCGGGCCGTTTCAAGTTGGGAATACAACATGATTCAAACTCAATCTCGACTCGATGTCGCTGACAACACGGGTGCGAAATCCGTGATGTGCATCAAGGTGCTTGGTGGCTCTAAGCGCCGCTACGCTAGTGTGGGCGACATCATCAAAGTGAGCATCAAAGAAGCTGCTCCTCGTGGCCGCGTCAAAAAAGGCGAGGTCTACAACGCTGTGGTCGTACGCACGGCCAAGGGCATTCGTCGCCCCGATGGCGCACTCATCAAGTTTGATGGCAATGCCGCCGTTTTGCTCAATACCAAGCTTGAGCCCATTGGCACCCGCATCTTTGGCCCCGTGACGCGTGAACTGCGTACCGAGCGCTTCATGAAGATCGTGTCCTTGGCTCCTGAAGTTCTGTAAGGGTGCACTCATGAACAAGATTCGCAAGGGTGATGAAGTCATCGTGATCGCTGGACGCGACAAAGGCAAGCGTGGCAAAGTGCTCGCTCGCATCGATGACGACCGTCTGCAGGTTGAAGGCATCAACCTCGTCAAAAAACACGTCAAGCCCAACCCCATGAAAGGGGTCGCTGGTGGCATCATCGACAAAACAGCGTCGATCCACCAGTCCAATGTGGCCATTTTCAATCCCGCTACCGGCAAAGCCGATCGCGTGGGTATCAAAGCGCTTGAAGACGGTAAAAAGGTTCGCGTCTTCCGTTCAAGCGGCGAAGAAATCAAGGTGGCATAAAAATGGCACGCTTCCAAGACATCTATCGCGACAAAGTGGCTCCCGCCCTGGTCGAAAAGTTTGGCTACAAGTCCAACATGCAAGTTCCTCGCATCACCAAAATCACCCTGAACATGGGTGTGGGTGAGGCTGTGGCTGACAAAAAGGTCATGGACAACGCAGTTGCAGATCTGACCAAAATTGCGGGTCAAAAGCCTGTGGTTACGGTGGCTCGCAAGGCGATTGCCGGATTCAAAATTCGCGAAGGCCAGCCCATTGGCTGCATGGTCACTCTGCGTGGCGCTCGCATGTATGAATTCCTCGACCGCTTCGTGACGGTGGCTTTGCCCCGTGTGCGTGACTTCCGCGGAATCTCAGGTCGTTCTTTCGATGGTCGTGGTAACTACAACATCGGCGTCAAAGAACAGATCATCTTCCCTGAAATTGAGTACGACAAGGTCGATGCCGTGCGCGGTCTCAATATCAGCATCACCACCACGGCCAAGTCTGACGACGAGTGCAAAGCTCTGCTCGCCGGCTTCCGTTTTCCCTTCAAGAACTGAGGTGCTGCGTGGCTAAACTAGCTCTCCTCCAGCGTGAACTCAAGCGTGAAAAGCTTGTTGCAAAGTTCGCCAAGAAGCATGCCGAATTGACGGCTATCGCCAATGACGCTCAGCGTTCTGATGAAGAACGCATGACAGCGCGTCTGGCTCTGCAAAAGTTGCCCCGCAACGCCAATTCCACCCGCCTGCGCAACCGTTGTGAAATCACCGGTCGTCCTCGCGGTACTTTCCGCCAGTTTGGCTTGGGCCGCATCAAGGTGCGTGAACTCGCTTTCGCCGGTGACATCCCTGGTGTCACCAAGGCCAGCTGGTAAGCCATAGGAGAACAAACATGAGCATGAGTGATCCTATCGCCGATATGTTGACCCGCATCCGCAACGCGCAAATGGTCGAGAAAACCTCGGTCAAGTTGCCCTCTTCCAAGGTGAAGGTGGCGATTGCGCAGGTGCTCAAAGATGAAGGTTACATCGATGATTTCCGCGTTTCCAATGTCGATGGCAAATCCGAATTGGAAATTTCCCTCAAATACTACGCCGGACGTCCCGTGATCGAGCGCATCGAGCGCGTCAGCCGTCCTGGTCTGCGCATTTACCGCGGTGCCAAGGCAATTCCCCAAGTCATGAACGGCCTGGGCGTTGCCATCGTGACCACACCCAAAGGTGTGATGACCGATCGCAAAGCCCGTGCAACAGGCGTGGGTGGCGAAGTGTTGTGTTACGTCGCCTAACGCGAGCATTGAAAGGAATCTGAAATGTCTCGAGTAGGAAAAATGCCGGTTGCCGTCCCCGCGGGCGTTGAAGTGACCATGCAAGCCGATGCGATCTCTGTCAAGGGTTCGCTGGGTTCGCTGTCTGTGTCGCAAAACGCGCTGGTGAAGGTAACCCAAGAATCTGGTGCCCTCAAGTTTGTGCCTGCTGATGAATCAGCTGAAGCCAATGCCATGTCTGGTACTTTGCGTCAGTTGGTCAACAACATGGTGGTGGGTGTGAGCAAGGGTTTCGAAAAGAAACTCAACCTGGTGGGCGTGGGTTACCGTGCCGCTGCCCAGGGCAACAAGCTCAACCTGCAGGTGGGCTATTCGCACCCCGTGGTGTTCGACATGCCTGCTGGCATCAAAGTCGAGTGCCCCACTCAAACTGAAATCGTGATCAAGGGTGCTGACCGCCAACGTGTGGGTCAGCTCGCCGCCGAGGTTCGTTCAGTGCGTCCTCCTGAGCCCTACAAAGGCAAAGGAATTCGCTACGCTGACGAAACTGTCGTGATCAAGGAAACCAAGAAGAAATAAGGAAGCCGATCATGATGACGAAAAAAGAACAGCGTCTGCGTCGTGCTCGCCAGACCCGTCTGCGCATCGCCAAGCAAGGTGCTGCCCGCTTGGCGGTTCATCGCACCAATCTGCATATCTATGCCACCATCGTTTCTGGCTGCGGAACTCAAGTTTTGGCAAGCGCATCGACGGCAGAAGCCGAAGTGCGCGCCTCTTTGGGTGCTGCTGGCAAGGGTGGCAACAAAGCTGCAGCAGAAATCGTGGGCAAACGCATTGCTGCCAAGGCCAAGGCCGCTGGCATTGAGCAAGTGGCATTTGACCGTTCCGGTTTTGCCTTTCACGGGCGCGTCAAGGCTTTGGCCGATGCTGCACGTGAAGCTGGCTTGCAATTCTGATCCACGGGAGCAACGACATGGCAAAAGTAATGGCTAAATCGCAGAACGACGCCCCCGAGGATGGACTGCGCGAAAAAATGATTGCGGTCAACCGCGTGACCAAGGTGGTCAAGGGTGGTCGTATTTTGGGCTTTGCAGCTCTGACCGTGGTTGGTGATGGCGATGGCCGCATCGGCATGGGCAAAGGCAAGTCGCGTGAAGTGCCTGTGGGCGTTCAAAAAGCGATGGAGCAAGCTCGTCGCAATTTGGTGAAGGTTCCTCTGCGTGACGGTACGGTGCATCACGAGGTGTACGGTGAGCACGGCGCAGCACGCGTGATGCTGCTGCCTGCCAACAAAGGTACCGGCATCATTGCAGGCGGCCCGATGCGCGCTGTGTTCGAAGTGGTGGGTATCACCGACGTTGTGGCCAAAAGCCACGGCTCGAGCAACCCCTACAACCTCGTTCGCGCCACCATCGATGCCCTGAAAAACCTCTCAACGGCTTCCGAAATCGCTGCCAAGCGTGGCAAGACCGTTGAAGAAATCTTCAATTGAGGAACGGGTCATGAGCACCAATCAAAAAGTCAAGGTTCAGTTGGTACGCAGCCCCATTGGTTGCAAAGCCGACCACCGTGCCACCGTTCGTGGCCTGGGTCTGCGCAAGATCAACAGCGTGCGCGAACTGGAAGACACACCTGCCGTGCGCGGCATGATCACCAAGGTTCAATACCTGGTGAAGGTTCTGTAATTCGAGGTTAATAGACCATGGAACTCAACAACATCAAGCCTGCTGAAGGCGCCAAGCACGCCAAGCGTCGCGTCGGTCGTGGCATCGGCTCCGGTCTGGGTAAAACTGCCGGTCGTGGCCATAAAGGCCAAAAGTCTCGTGCAGGCGGATTCCACAAAGTTGGATTCGAAGGCGGTCAAATGCCTATGCATCGCCGCTTGCCCAAGCGTGGTTTCAAATCGCACTTGTTGGCCATCAACGCCGAAATCAACCTCAGCGAACTCAGTGCCCTGGGTTTGGCCGAAGTCGATTTGCTCACGCTCAAGTCTGCCGGTTTGGTGGCCGAGCGCGTGAAGAAAGTCAAAGTCATCAAGTCGGGTGAAATCACTCGTGCGGTGACGCTCAAGGCCATTGGTGCGACTGCGGGTGCCCGCGCTGCCATCGAAGCAGCAGGCGGCAGCATTCAGGCCTGATTGACATACCAACTGGACATTTGAAACGTGGCTACCGCATCACTTCCTAGCAGCAAGTCCAACTACGGTGACCTCACTCGTCGCCTGGTGTTCTTGTTGCTGGCTTTGTTGGTTTATCGCATTGGTGCACATATTCCCGTGCCCGGTATCGATCCTGTGCAGCTCGAGCAGTTGTTCAAGGGCCAACAAGGCGGTATTTTGAGCCTGTTCAATATGTTCTCGGGCGGCGCGCTCAGCCGCTTTACCGTATTTGCTTTGGGCATCATGCCCTACATCTCGGCTTCGATCATCATGCAGCTGTTGGGCTACGTCATGCCCTACTTTGAGCAGCTCAAAAAGGAAGGTGAAGCCGGTCGTCGCAAAGTCACGCAATACACCCGTTACGGCACAGTGGCATTGGCTCTGTTCCAGTCCTTGGGTATTGCGTTGGCCCTTGAAGGTACACCTGGATTGGTGCTCGATCCGGGTGTGGCGTTCCGCGTCAGTGCAGTGATCAGCCTGACAGCTGGCACCTTGTTCCTCATGTGGTTGGGCGAACAAATCACCGAACGTGGTTTGGGCAACGGTATTTCGATCATCATCTTTGCTGGTATTGCAGCAGGTTTGCCCAGTGCGATTGGCGGTTTTGGCGAGCTGGTTCGTACGGGCGCCATGAGCATCTTGGCAGCCATCTTCATTTTGGCCTTGGTCATGTTGGTGACCTGGTTTGTGGTGTTTGTCGAGCGCGGTCAGCGCAAAATTTTGGTCAACTACGCACGTCGCCAAGTCGGCAACAAGGTGTACGGTGGTCAAAGCTCACATTTGCCGCTCAAGCTCAACATGTCGGGTGTGATCCCTCCCATTTTTGCGTCGTCGATCATTTTGTTGCCCGCTACCGTGGTGGGTTGGTTCAGCACCGGCGACTCCATGTCTTGGTTGCGTGACATTTCTGGTGCCCTGTCGCCCGGACAGCCCATCTACGTGATGTTCTACGCAGCAGCGATTGTGTTCTTCTGTTTCTTTTACACCGCGTTGGTGTTTAACAGCCGTGAAACAGCAGACAACCTGAAGAAAAGCGGAGCATTTGTGCCCGGCATTCGGCCTGGTGATCAAACAGCTCGCTACATCGACAAAATTTTGTCCCGCCTGACATTGGTGGGTGCGGCCTACATCACCTTGGTGTGTTTGTTGCCCGAATTTCTGATTTTGAAGTACAACGTTCCTTTCTACTTCGGTGGAACCTCGTTGCTCATCATTGTGGTGGTCACCATGGATTTCATGGCGCAGGTGCAGAATTACCTGATGTCGCAACAGTACGAATCACTGCTGCGCAAGGCCAACTTCAAAGGTGGTGTTGGGGGGCTTTGATTTCATGGCCAAGGACGACGTCATTCAAATGCAAGGAGAGGTGGTGGAAAACTTGCCCAACGCCACCTTTCGAGTGAAATTGGAAAATGGGCATGTGGTACTCGGTCACATTTCAGGAAAGATGCGCATGCATTACATCCGCATCCTGCCAGGTGATAAGGTCACGGTGGAGCTCACCCCCTACGACCTGTCGCGTGCGCGAATTGTGTTCCGTGCCAAGTGACCCGCTTATTTTGGATTAGGAGAAAAACATGAAAGTTTCGGCTTCGGTCAAAAAAATGTGCCGCAACTGCAAAATCATTCGCCGTCACGGTGTTGTGCGTGTGATCTGTACAGATCCCCGTCATAAACAGCGTCAGGGCTGACCCATCATCGAAGGACCATCATGGCACGTATTGCTGGTATCAACATTCCTCCGCACAAACATACCGAGATCGGTTTGACCTCGATTTTTGGCATTGGCCGCACCCGCGCACGCAAAATTTGCGAAGCCGCTGGTATCGCTTATGACAAAAAAATCAAGGAACTCACCGACGCGGATCTCGAAAAGATTCGTGACGAAGTGGGCAAGTTCACCATTGAAGGTGACCTGCGCCGTGAAGTCACCATGAACATCAAACGCTTGATGGACATTGGCTGCTATCGTGGTTTCCGCCATCGTCGCGGTTTGCCCGTGCGTGGTCAGCGTACTCAAACCAATGCTCGTACCCGCAAAGGTCCGCGCAAAGGTGCAGCGGCATTGAAGAAATAACAGAGGACTGAGAGTATCCTATGGCGAAAGCACAGCAGAGCAACGCGGCCGCCCGCGTGCGCAAGAAGGTTCGCAAGAACATTGCCGACGGTATTGCACACGTGCATGCCTCGTTCAATAACACCATCATCACCATCACCGACCGTCAGGGCAATGCATTGTCTTGGGCTTCGTCGGGTGGCCAGGGCTTCAAGGGTTCGCGCAAGTCAACTCCCTTTGCAGCCCAGGTTGCCTCAGAGGTAGCCGGTCGTGCTGCCATGGAACAGGGCATCAAAAATCTCGACGTCGAGATCAAAGGTCCCGGTCCTGGCCGTGAGTCATCGGTTCGCGCATTGGGTGCCTTGGGTATCCGCATCACATCGATTGCCGATGTGACGCCGGTTCCCCATAACGGCTGCCGTCCTCCCAAGCGTCGTCGCATCTGATTTTTGTTGAGTGAATGGCGAGTGGTGGTGCAAACCACCCCTTGCCGTTTGTCGTTTGAAGCCCACCGCCAAGCTCGATACGGGTTTGGCTCCCACATGCAACTCATGTGGCAGTTAGAAAAAGGAAAGTTCCGTGGCACGTTATCTAGGCCCTAAGGCCAAACTCGCACGCCGTGAAGGCACCGATTTGTTGCTCAAGAGCGCACGCCGCTCCATCAGCGACAAAGCCAAATTTGATACCAAACCCGGTCAACATGGTCGCACCTCTGGTCAGCGCATGTCTGACTTTGGTTTGCAACTGCGTGAAAAGCAAAAAGTTAAGCGCATGTATGGTGTTCTCGAGCGCCAGTTCCGTCGCTACTTTGCCGAAGCAGATCGCCGCCGTGGCAACACCGGTGAAAACCTGTTGGCGTTGCTCGAATCGCGCCTTGACAACGTGGTATTTCGTATGGGTTTTGCTTCTACCCGTGCCGAAGCCCGTCAGTTGGTTTCTCACAAAGCCATTCTGGTCAATGGCCAACCCGTGAACATTCCTTCTTTCATCGTCAAAGCTGGCGATGTGTTGGCCGTTCGCGAAAAGTCCAAAAAACAAGCCCGTGTGCAGGAAGCCCTGCAACTGGCTGGTCAGCACGGCTTCCCCGCATGGGTTGAAGTCAGTGCCGACAAAGTGGAAGGTACGTTCAAGAAGACGCCTGATCGCGACGAATTCGGCTCTGACATCAACGAATCGTTGATTGTCGAAATGTATTCTCGCTAATCTGAGCGAACCTGGTCCCCGAGTGGCCTTTGGGCCGCCCGGGATTGCTCCATCAGCCTTATCGGTGTAACGAGCCGAGGGCACTGAAGGAAGTTACATGCTGAACCCTTTGCTGAAACCCAAATCTATCCAGGTCGAAACACTGGCAGCCAATCGTGCCAAAGTCACATTGGAGCCTTTTGAGCGTGGCTATGGCCACACCCTGGGCAACGCTCTGCGTCGCGTGCTGCTGTCGTCTATGGTGGGTCATGCCCCAACAGAAGTCACGATTGCTGGCGTGCTGCACGAATACGCCAATATCGATGGCGTGCAAGAAGATGTGGTGGGCTTGCTGCTTAACCTCAAAGGCGTTGTGTTCAAACTGCACAATCGCGACGAAGTGACCCTGAGCCTGCGTAAAGAAGGCGAAGGCGTGGTCACGGCCGCTGACATTCAAACGCCTCACGACGTTGAGATCATCAACCCTGAGCACGTGTTGGCCCACATGGGCGCCAGTGCCAAACTCGATATCCAAATCAAGGTCGAAAAAGGCCGTGGATATGTTCCTGGCACCATGCGTCGCCACGACGACCAGTTGCGCTCGATCGGTCGCATCGTTCTGGATGCATCGTTCTCGCCCGTGCGTCGTGTCAGCTACACCGTCGAAAGCGCGCGTGTTGAACAACGTACCGACCTCGACAAATTGGTGCTCGACATCGAAACCAATGGCGCCATCGGTCCTGAAGAAGCAGTTCGCGCTTCGGCTCGCATTCTGATGGAACAACTGTCGTTCTTCGCCCAGCTTGAAGGCGGCGTTGACGGCGTGATTGAATCAGCTCGCAGTGGTGGCAACGATTTCGATCCCGTGTTGTTGCGTCCTGTCGACGAGCTCGAGCTCACGGTTCGCTCGGCCAACTGCTTGAAAGCCGAAAACATTTATTACATCGGCGACCTCATTCAGCGAACCGAAAACGAATTGCTCAAGACCCCCAACTTGGGTCGCAAGTCGCTCAACGAGATCAAAGATGTGTTGGCCTCACGCGGCCTCACATTGGGTATGAAGCTCGACAACTGGCCTCCAGCTGGACTCGATCGTCATTGATCCGTTAAAATACTAAGTTCACCAAAGCTACGTGGGGCCGGTGCAAAACGCCGGCCTTAACGAGCCCCTGACAGTACCTGATACGGCTGTTGGCTATCAAAGAAAGAAAGGAAACTCACATGCGTCACGGACACGGTCTACGCAAACTCAACCGCACCAGCTCACATCGCTTGGCGATGCTGCGCAACATGATGAATTCGTTGCTCACGCACGAAGCCATCAAAACCACGGTTCCCAAAGCCAAAGAACTCCGCCGTGTGGTCGAACCCATGATCACATTGGCCAAAACCCCTACGCTTGCCAACCGCCGTTTGGCCTTCGATCGTTTGCGCGATCGTGACGTGGTGACCAAGCTCTTCAATGAGTTGGGCCCCCGTTTTGCTGCACGTCCCGGTGGTTACACCCGCATTTTGAAAATGGGCTTCCGTGTGGGCGATAACGCTCCCATGGCCCTGGTCGAATTGGTCGATCGCGCACCCGAAGCCGAGGCTTCTGCTAGCGCTGAAGCCAATTCTTAATATATAATTTAAGGTTCTGACGCGCGGTGGAGCAGCCTGGTAGCTCGTTGGGCTCATAACCCAAAGGTCGCAAGTTCAAATCTTGCCCGCGCAACCAACTTTCAACCCGCCCTAGGCAACTTCGGCGGGTTTTTTCATCACTTCATGAGCAAACCAGATCAAGCCGTTACCGAATTGCTGGCCCACCTGCCAGCAGGGGTGTCTCTGGGCTTGCTGCAGGCATTGCATATTCTCACGCGCGAAGGGCGCATCAACCAAGACAGTCGGCGCAAGCTCAAGCAAGTGCAGCACTTGTTGCAGTTCATGGTTCCCGATTTGCAACAAGATTTGCAAAAGCATGACGACTTGGTGGTCGTTGATCATGGCGCAGGCAAATCGTACTTGGGCTTTTTGCTGTACGACCAAGTGTTGCGAACGGCCGGCAAGGGTTGGGTGCACGGCATTGAGTCGCGAGCCGATTTGGTCAAGCGCAGTGCATCGCTGGCACGCGAATGGGAGTTTGAGCGCATGGCGTTTCATGCCCTGACCGTGCGCGAGGCCCTAGACAGCACCGATATCCCTTCACATGTTCATTGGGTGACCGCATTGCATGCTTGCGATACGGCCACCGATGACGCCCTTGATTTTGCGCTTCAACGCCAAGCCGATCACGTGGTGCTGGTGCCTTGTTGCCAAGCCGAGGCGGCTGCATGTTTGCGGCAAACCAAGGCATTGTCTTTGGCGCGCACCCCCTTGTCGGAGTTGTGGCGGCACCCCTTGCACACGCGTGAATTTGGCAGTCAAATCACCAATGTGATGCGCTGCTTGCGCCTAGAAGCGTCGGGCTATCAAGTCACGGTTACCGAGCTCACGGGGTGGGAACATTCGATGAAAAATGAATTGATCTTGGCGCATCGAGCGGGCAAGCCCAAACACAGTTCGGCCCAACGGTTGCAAGAACTGCTTGATTCAACAGGTTTGCAAGCACTCGCTTCGCGTTTTGCGCCAGTGATGCCAAGTCAACGCATGGAGAAGACACATGGCCCTGCTTGACCGCTATGGTATGCAATTGGCGCTCACCCAACTGGCGGGTTGGATGGCTTCGCGCCCGCTTGGGCCTGTGACGCGTGCCATGGTGCGTCGATTCATTCGACGGTATCAGGTGAACATGAGCGAGGCAGCGCAGCCCCATCCTGCCGCTTATGCCACTTTCAATGATTTTTTTACCCGTGCGTTGAAGCCCGATGCCAGACCACTGGCACATGCCCCATGGGTGTGTCCGGTTGATGGTGCTGTTTCGCAACTGGGCGCCATCCAACAGGGGCGTATTTTCCAGGCCAAGGGTCACGACTATTCGGTGGACGAGTTATTGGCTTGTTCGGCTGTAGAGGCACAGCAATGGGCAGACGGTACATTTGCCACCATTTATTTGAGTCCTCGCGACTACCACCGCATCCACATGCCCTGTGATGGACGTTTATTGCGCATGACACTGGTACCGGGCATGTTGCATTCGGTGAATCCGGCCACAGCTGCGCGGGTGCCGGCTTTGTTTGCGCGCAACGAGCGCTTGATCACGTGGTGGGAAACCCCGCATGGCCCCATGGTGTTGGTGTTGGTGGGCGCCACCGTTGTGGGCAGCATGGCCACACCCTGGCACGGTGTAGTCAACGCACGCCGTGACGGTCAGGTTCACACGTGGGATTACAGCCAGCAGCCCATCAAACTGGCCCAGGGTGACGAAATGGGCCGCTTCATGCTGGGTTCAACGGTGGTGTTGCTGTGGCCCGCTCAAACCATTGAGCTGGCAGCCGCCATGCAACCTACGGCAGCGGTGCAGATGGGGCAGGTACTGGGGCTTTCGTTTCACGACGAGCCAGCCATACCCCGCACGCCACAATAACCGCTGCACCCACCAGCATGGAAGGATGGGGCCAAATTTGCCACAAGGCCACATCTAATATCAGGCCCCAAGCCAGAGCCGAATACTCAAATGGGGTGACGGTGGCTGCGCGTGCATGAAAGAAAGCAGACGTGATGGCCACTTGTCCCACAAAGCCGGTGAGGGTCATGAGCAAAAGCAAAGGGATGTGGTGCGCCAAAATAGGTTGCCAAGACGACCATGACAAGGGCAACGCCAGCCCAGCCATGAACAAAGTCAACCACAAGACCTGAATGTCTGTGCTGTCGGTGCGCGATTGCAAACGCATGATGACCGCACCGAGAGCGTAGCAAATGGTCGAAATGAGCATCCACAGTCCATCAACGCTGAGCAATCCAGACACGCTGGGTCGCAGCACAAAGCCAATGGCCAATAGATTGAGTGTCAAAATCACCCAATGAAAGCCACGAATGGGTTCGTGCAAAAACAGGCCAGCCAGCAAGGTAATGATGACGGGGGCCAAGAACAGCACCATATAGGCTTCGCTTAAAGCCAAGCCATCAAGGCCTTTGGTGAATGACCACAGCATGATCACGCCCAAGATTCCTCGAATCACGTACAAGCGTGAGCGTGAGGGCCAAAACAGCGACAAGTGTTGTCGACGGTGCACCCACGCAAGAGCCAATGGCAGCGCCAACAGACCACGCAATGCCGTGAGTTGCATGGGGTCAAGGTCTTTGGACAGCCACTTCAAGGTGGCATCCATCATGCTAAACGCCGCAACGGCAATGAGCATGGCCACAATGCCGCGGCTGGGGTGATGACGTCCTGCTGGGCTCATGTGCTGCGCCAACCCAAGGCCCGAGCCAACAAAATACCGGCTAACGGCAACAACAAACCCAAGGCCATGGCCCAAGTCAACAAGGGGACCAAGTCGCTGTAATTGGCTTGCGTAACGATTTGCAAGGTTTGGGGGTCTTTGGCGGCTCGTTCAATGACAAAACCTTGGTTCAAATATTTGGTTCCCAACGACGATGCCGACAAGGCCAGGTTGGTGAACGAAGCCATGACGGCAAAGTAAGTGGCTTTGAGGTGTTGCGGGGCCGAGTTGGCAATCCAGGCCAACATGGGGATCATAGAAATTTGTCCCAAGGGAGACTCCAGTGCGGTGTCGATAAGCGCAATAAAGCGAGCATCGACCACTCCCCCTGTGACGGAAGCAGTCCAATGGTGCAGACCCATGGCCATGCCCAGTATGGGCAGGCTTAACAAGGTGCCTGCAACTGTTAGAAACACGATGACCTGCCACATGGGCCGTTCGGCCATGAAGCGGCGAAACATGAACATGCCAGCCAGCGTAAGCACGCTGCCAATGAGCGACAGTTGAGAAAAGAACGGCGGGTCGAATTTCAGTTCGTCAATCATCCACCAACTGACCCCCGGTCCTGCGCTGGGAGTGGCACGGAACAAAAAAATCATCACAGCGGTACCCAGCAAGGTGGCTTTGGCGCTGGGGCTGAGTTCGCGCATCAGGCGTGCCATGAGAAAACCAATGATACCCAACGAGCCCAAAAAAATCATTTCTTGCGCGTAGCGCCATTCAGACAAACCCATCATCACGGTGAAGCCAGCAAACGCGGCGCTGCCACCTAAGATCCAGAGGTTGGGGGCAGCGGCCGCCGGGGATTGCGCCAAAGCGGTAGACGGCTGACGGTGTTGCATGAACAAATGCAGCAAGACCCCACTGATCGAGATCAGCGGAATACACAAAGCCAGCCAATAAACACGTTCGTATAGCGCCACACGCTCGGTTTCGGGTAGATTTTCAGTGCCGCTGAAGATCAACAAGTTGAGCAAGGCCACCAACACCGTTCCGCCAATGATGGCCACACGTCCCAGCGTTTGCATGGTGGTGTGCATGCTTTTGAGTTCGTTTTCATCAAAAGGCTGACCGTTGCTGCGAACCAGCGGAACAGCTTCAACGGTCATCGCGTCGGCCACCGCATCTTGCAGCACGTAGCCCACGGGCGCTAGCAACGCCGACCACACAAACCAAGTGTTGGCAGGGGCCCATTGCGTCAGCATGTCGCGAGCGCCTATGAGGGTGGCCATGATGATCAAGCTGGTCGCGATGAGGGCAGCCCCCAGCACAATGAGCCATGATTTGTAGCGCCAAATGACATCGACCAAATGGCCGATGGGCATTTTGAGGGCCCATGGAATGCCCACCCAAAATCCCAAAGCCGCCAAAAACTCGGCTGACAGACCCAAGTAGTCTTTGATGAAAAAAGTACCGACGATGCCGGTCAGGCCCTGTATGCCAGCAGCCAAATAGACCATCAAGGGAGGAAGATAAGACCAGCGCATCAATGAGGGAAGATCCGAATATGAGATCTTACGAAATTTAAGGACCTTGGGCTTGATATTGTGAGCGATTGCGGTATAAACAACGCATTCTCAGGAGAATCCGGCATGACACAACTCAGCGATGCCGCTCGCAAACGTGCCCTGATCATGCGCCTTCGTCGAGTTGAAGGACAAATCAGGGGTGTACAGCGGCTGATCGAAGAAGACTCCAACTGCGAGCAAGTGGCTCAGCAGCTCTCGGCTGCGCGCAAAGCGTTGGACAAGTCTTTTTATGCTCTGGTGGGCTGCGTGGTAGCCCAAGGTGATTTGCCCGGTGATGACGTGGCGGAGCTGTTAGCCAAGTTTTCCTGATGCGTCTTCTCACCATTGATGTTGGCAACACGCGCCTGAAGTGGGCGTACACCCTGTGCGATCACGATTCGTCACAGGTGCTGGCTCAGGGTGCACAATTTTTAGAAAACATTGAATGTCTGGCAGAACAAGACTGGGCAGGCCTGCATCCGCCTGACCAAGTGTTGGGATGCATTGTGGCCGGAGATGGGGTGCGTCAGCGGGTTCAAACTCAGCTCGAAGTGTGGGGTTTGACTGCGTTGTGGGTGGTGCCTTCTGAGCGTGAAGGTCGTTTGCGCAATGGCTACGATCATCCGGCTCGTTTGGGTGCTGACCGCTGGGTGGCTTTGGTGGGCGCTCAGCGCTATATGCGTTTGCATGGTCAAGAGCGACCCTGTGTGGTGGTCATGGTGGGAACCGCTGTGACGGTAGAAGCCATTGATGAACAAGGCTTGTATTTGGGCGGATTCATTTTGCCTGGTCACGGCATGATGCTTCGTGCCCTAGAGTCAGGAACGGCGGGCCTGCGAGTGCCCACCGGACACGTGGTTGACTTTCCCACCAACACCAGTGATGCACTGACCACAGGTGGCACATACGCCATTGCAGGTGCAGTGGCACGCATGATGGAAAACTTGCAACGACGCACCGGCGTCAGGCCTCTGTGTTTGATGACGGGTGGTGCAGGCTGGAAGATGATGCCCGCCATGTCGGTTGAGGTCGAGCTGGTGGAGAGCTTGATTTTTGACGGACTCTTAGAAATTGCCCAACGGCGTTGGTGCGCACACAGCACCGTTTAAGCCGATCGATATTGCAGCAGCAATTGTTCAAAGTGTGATTGACCGGCGGCATCTAAATAAGGGGCCAGCAATCCCAATACATGCACAGCGCTGTTGAGCACAGCACGCTGTTGGTACGAGGGCTCCAGAGCCTGACGCGGATTCAACACATATTCGAAGCTCAACCAATAGTTGATCATGACCACCATGGAGGTAGCCAAGTGCGACCCTTGCTCGGCTGAACGCAAGCGAATGGCGCCACTGTGCACCATGCGACCCAACATGCTGTGCAAGGCGGCAATTTGTTCGTCAATCAGAGATTTAACGGCGACTTCTAGGGTACGACTTTTGCCAATGAGGTCGTTTTGATTGCGATACCAAAAACGCGACTGCCACAAATGTTCACACCAAGAGTGCAGAAAAAACCAAGCGGTGTCGGCGTCAGCCACCTCAGGTGCGGCAGCCAACAAGGGCCGAAGTTGCTGAGCATGTTGCTCGAACAGGGCTTCGGTGATGCTGTCTTTGGTGGCAAAGTGGTAGTGCAAATTGCCAGGACTGATGCCCAAGGCGGAAGCAATAGACGAGGTGGAGACGTTGGGTTCACCAAACCGGTTGTAAAGGTCGAGCGCAGTCGCCAGGATGCGAGCCTGGGTGCGTTCAGAAGCCTTGTTGGACCGACGGTTCATGGTGGCAAAAGAGCAAGTGTGGAGAAATTAACGGTTGGCGTTGCGCGGTGCTTTGGGTGATGTGGTGGGTTTGTTGGACGCGGTGGATTTGCGCGCACGGCTTGATGTGGCAACCCCTTTGGCTTGTGATGCGTGTGCCTGAGCCAACTGAGCCTCTAGCACTTCGATGCGGCGCTGCAGTTGCTCGAGGTCGCTCGAGCGAGGAATGTTGAGTACCGCCAATGCTTGCGCCACGCGTTGCTCGAAAATGCTCTCTAGCTTGCCTAGCGCGGGGCTGGGGTCGGGCACAAACGGTTGACTCATCTGTTGCCACTGTTCCCCCATTTGGCGAGCGGCGTCTTGCCACTGCTTGGCTTGCGCTTGCAAGGCCTGCCAAACAGGAGTTGTTGATTCGTGGTTGTCAGGTGTTTGAGACGGGTTCGGCTTGCGTGAGGCCATGATGAACTCCAAAAACATGTGTAATCAGCGATAGTGAGCATTTAATCACTTTTTGACTGAGTGGTCACGGTTTGCGGCACAATCGGCCACAGGAGGGCTTGAGAAAAGCCCAAATTTGGATTTGTGGAGATGTTGGACCCATGACACTTGCTGCTGAAGCTTCCGCTGACTTGTTGGCCGGTATGTTGCCGCAGTTGCGCCGATATCACGGTGCCACGATGGTGGTGAAGTACGGTGGCAATGCCATGACCGAG